>CACZTF010000233.1 GCA_902784025.1 uncultured Lachnospiraceae bacterium | reverse complement strand
CTTGGGACTATTCATAGGAATAGAAGGTCTGAAGGGGAGTCCATTCCATAATATTACCTGCCTGTAAAACATATTAATACCATTTGAGGCGGAAATACCAAGCTTTGAGAGAATCTCCTCTGCTTTTGCTTTAACATCAGGCTCTACTCTTGCTGCAACATTTGAACTTTTGATCGCCATATTAATGCACCACCTTTTGTTATTAATCTCTTTGTAAATCATATCATTTTGTATATCGTGTTGCAATACGTCGCTTTCCTGCTTTTGTTTTACGAGGTCTCTCTGCCTATCCAGCTCATCACAACATCCTCCACATACTCTCGCTCTGCCTTTGTAAGCTCCCGCCCCTGTGGTATGCGATGCCATTTTTCAAGACATCCTCTGCAGCAACACGCTGTTGCATGCTGGGCTATAAAAACCGGATGCCCTTTCATAGGAGTCTGTTTTCCGTCATTTTTCGGGTTTGCCGGAGCCAGACGTTTTGCGATAAAATCACCGGCGTGACTTCTTATGGTGTCCATTCCCTTAACAGCAATATATTCCCTGTCTTTTTCAGTCAGATGAAACCTGCTCCTGAAGGTTGATCTCCCCAGTTTTTCAAATGTTTTTTCAATCATTCGTCTTCAACTGTTTCTGCAAGATAAATACCCCACTCCTTTAGTATTTCAGGCAGATCATATACACTGATCCCATCTACATCTATTCTTTCTTTACTACCGGGTGTTTTAGCTGAAAATGTATCATATGCAATTTTCAGATCACCTACTTTTTTAATCTCGTGAGGTTCATAAAAATCATTATATTTACTGATGTTATCACTGTAAATATTTACAATATTGTATGCTCCAACCATTATCTCATCATTACTATCGTGGCATCCAAATCCGAAATTTGACATACCGTCAGATTCAAGCAGATCTCCGTATTTGATAGTGATAGCTAAACACTCATCTTTAGAACATCCATCTATAAAATAAATATCCTTGTGTAGTTTATCTACTACACCATCTCTTATAGGAGTTTCTCTATATGACTCTACAGGTAATTCTAAAATAAAAAACAACGGCTCATCTTGTATACAGATGAAATGCTGAACAACATCAATTATTTTTTCAGAATCAATATTTGCTGTAATCGTATTCTCGTCACTAAATTCAAATCCTTCGGACAATTCTTCAGGATTTATTATTTTGTAGCCTCTGGATAGATTTAGCATATCTGATCACCTCGCACAATCTTTTTTATAAATAATTTCAAAACAATCTCAATTGCTCATATGCTCTTTCACTACACAGCTCCGGCTGTGGTTGTGTAAGAAAATGCTTTATTGCTGATTTGTCGTTTACCCATTTTTCCACATCACCTATGATCAGTGGCATACGGTCATGTACTTTTATCATGGACGCATTCGCTTCTCTTGTGATGATAACAAACCGTCCGTCTTTGTATATCCCTCCCAAGTACATCACCGGGTTATCCGGCAGGGTGAATGTTACTTTGTTTTTGTCATAATCCCACTCATAAAAGCCGGAAGCAGGAAGGACACATCTACGCTCCATTACACTTTCCGCAAATGTGCGTCTGGTCTCAATGCCCTCGGCTCTGGCGTTGATCAGTAGCTTACCGTCAAAGCCCTCAACGCCCCACTTCAGATTTTGGAGCTGCAAGCCTTCCGTTATTGCTCCGGCACTCATGCCCGGAGTTATGTCAAATGCTTTGTTTGCCAACACCTGTATATCGGGAAATTGTTTATTAACATCATCCCATGTATTTTCTTTTATAAAAAAACGTCCGCACATTACTTTATCTCTTTTTCAAAACTAATTATCCATTTTTGTGAAAGAGATCAACTTTAATCAAAGTTCATTTTCAGACAGGTATTGTCTTAGTTCTTCAATAAGCTTATCTCCGTCATGGTTTTCGAAAATTTTGATCATACATCCGCTTATCATAGGATTGATCTCAAGAGTAGATCCTATTATGCGTGTGTCTGTTTTAACACCATAGCACCTTTTTCCGTTTGCATAGCCGATCCCAAGTTCAACACAGGCACCTTCATCTGGTGCTCTTCCGTCTATACTCATGAATATAATATCAGCTTTATTCACTTCACTGTAATCCAGATCGAAGATCATCTGTACAAGTTCTTCTTCGCTTTTACCTTCCACCTCTGCTGCCAACATACCGTCTCGTTGGGGCAAAAACACCTGATAGCCATACTCTTCCAGCACGTTTGTGATCTCCAGGTTGAAGTCTTTTTCGCCCTTATTGAAAAGCGGTGCTGCAAAATACACATTCTTTCCATTTGAAATCTTATTGCTTGTTTCTGTTGTGGCTTCAGTTGTATTTACATCACTGCTGCTGCCGGAGCAGGCAACAAGTGAAAAAGGCAGAATAGCTCCTAATAAAGCAAGAACCGCTATCTTTTTTTTCATAATACCGGTCTCCTTATAATTATATGTTTTCATAATAGAACAGAGTTATTTTTATTCAAATAAAACTAATTATAGAAATTCTATGTCATCTCTGATTTTTAAAACGATCACAATCCCGCTTCATTTACTCGCTCCAGTTCTCTAACGATCTCTATATGCTGGGGGCAGGCTTCTTCACAGGCTCCGCATTTTATACAATCCACGGCTTTTTTCTTTTTCTGTTTCTCTACAGACCACATTACTTGATTTTCAGCCTTCTCAACATCGTCAAAAAGCGTCAGAATATTCATGGCTGCAAATGAACCGGATATCCCTATATCCATGGGACAGACTGCTGCGCAATAATCACAGGATGTACAGGGTATGATAGGAATTTCATTTATCGCTTTTGCTGCCCTGTCAAGAACCTTACGTTCATCGTCGGTAAATCCTTTGAAATCCTTCATAAAGGAAAGATTATCCTCCATCTGGTCTATGTTGCTCATACCTGAAAGCACCGTAATGATCCCGTCCATATCAGCCGCATATTTAACAGCCCAGGAAGCACAGGAAGAATCCGGATCAGCCTCTTTAAATATATCTTCCACCACCGCAGGCGGTTTTGCAAGCATGCCGCCTTTGACCGGCTCCATGATGATGACCGGCAGTTCATACTTTCTTGCAACATCATAGCATTTCCGTGACTGAATGGATGGATTATCCCAGTCAGCATAGTTTATCTGCAACTGGACAAATTCTGCTTCCGGATGAGCATTAATTATTTCTTCAAGTTCCTCTGCATTGGTATGAGCTGAAAAGCCCAGATGTTTTATCTTCCCTTCTTTTTTCATCTCCATGCCCCAGGACCACAGATCAAAGTCGTCAAACACCTTTGTTCTGGACTGTCCCAGGTTATGTAATAGATAAAAATCAAAATATCCTGCTCCCGTCCGCTTTAGAGATGTCTCAAGCTGGTCAATTGCCTCCTCTCGTGATCCGCATTCGATCCATGCCGCATTTTTCGTGGCCAGCTGAAAGTTTTCCCTGGGGTATCTCTCAACTAATGCCTTACGTATGGCCTCCTCACTTCCCTTATACGCCCACGCAGTATCAAAATAAGTAAACCCTGCCTTCAAAAACATATCTACCATCTGCTTCGTCTGTTCTATATCTATCTCTTCTCCATTTTTAGGCAGACGCATAAGACCGAAGCCGAGTTTACCTATATCCTCTCCCAAATATGTCATAATTCCGTTTCTCCTTTATAAAACTATCGCGATCGTATTAATTATTATTTTTGTAAATATATCGTATAAAAAGAAACACTTGCTTTATTTTGTATTATAACCTAATTTATTCCGCTACCGCCCTTATTTAAAACAGGTATATATCCTATAATCATGACTCGATTATAATCCGATGTTCTCTGCTGTAAATTTTTTTACTTGAAAGTCTAAAAGATCACCGCCATTTAACATTTGGCTTTCCTTTTCGTATTCTTCTTGTGTTATTATTTCATTACTGTTTTCATATCCTTTTGTGTTTACTGTGTAGTTGCCACTCATAAAGTTCTTGAAGATAGCATAATCTTCAATATAATATATTTTTCTTTCCAACAACGTTCCGGGTTCACCGGGGTTATATCCTAATTTAGAAAGCCAGTCACGATCAATTAAATAATACTCCTTTGAATCATAATTTTTATCATTCTCAATATAAGCAACACCATTATCTAAAAATTTTGTAAATTCAAAAAGATAGTCATTTATATAGGTATAATCATCATACTGTAAGCTAAGGTCTTCTTCATCAATAATCTCCAGACCGCAATTGCCGATCAGATTATGCTCTAAAGCTAACTCATTTTTTCCATCAGCATCAAAATCCGCAATTGCGAATTTTGAATAATAATCATTATTACTGTCATATTTTTTACGTAGATATTCCATAAAAATACTATCTTCAGAATGGTTGCTATCCGTATTACCAACTGTCTCTTTTGTATTTGCCGTTTCTGCAGTTGCCTTTTCAGCTGCCTTTACAGGTAGTTTTTCTAAGGTAAATTCTACATTATTGTATTCATCTTCGGCTTGTTTAAACTCTGT
>CACZTF010000232.1 GCA_902784025.1 uncultured Lachnospiraceae bacterium | reverse complement strand
TTATTCATCGATATATACAGTTACCCTGATAGATTTTTCCGATACCACTTCAGTTCCATCCGGCACATAATCAGGAAGCCATATCTTAAATGTTTTAGAATACGATAATCCTGTTATATCAAGAGCTGAAGCAGGGATTGTTATCTTATCCGTACCTGATAATAATTCATCACTACCGCTTATAATAACTGTATCTTCCGATAGTTCTACACCTGTAACTTCCGAACCTTCTTCCGGTTCGCCGCCCAGTTCATACTCAAGTTTTACTTCTTTTGTGTTATTAATATCGGCTGAATATTTAACAATACTTCTTGACATCTCCAATGATGAATCTTTTATTTCATTACCTTCTGCATCATACAACTTCAACTCAACCTCTTCACTGATATGCCCCTTTTTACCGGACATATCACAAATGGCCTTAACACTGTCTAATTCTGCCATCTCAGAATCCGGACCGGCTATCCTGACGTTAACAGGAGTAACTTCCAAATTAGACACAACCATTCCTTCCGGAATGTCACCGACCGTATCAGTCATGATCTTATATTCTTTACTGCTCCTGTTTCCTATATTAAGCTTTACGGAAGATGTTTTAGGTGTTATATGGATCCCTTTTGCGTTGGTTCCGTCTTTATTTACGCTGACTACTATATCAGCGTAATCTGAAAAGGAAGATATCTGTCCTAAATCCACATACGCATCAATGTCAGACGGGGAAATAGATGTCACCTCACTTTTCGGTCCTGAAACATCAACACTTATTTTTGCACCATCCAATACTTCATAAGTATATCCTTTTTCAGTCAGCGCATTTTCATTCTCAAAACGTACATTTACACCGCTTACAGTAAGTGCTGTTGTCGGATCTGAAATATTAACAAGTATGATCCATACAATAAAAGCCAGGACTACAGATATGATCTTTAATATTAAATTATTAAATATTCTCCTCTTCATCTTCATCCTTTACTGATGCTTTTTTATTTCTGTAATATATGGGATTTAATCCTCCGGAATGTGTCCTGATAAACTCAAGTCTGGACATAAGCTTACTTCTGTCAAGATCACGTTCCAGTTGCCCGTTTGCCGTTAGCGCTACTTTTCCGGTCTCTTCGGAAACAACAATAGTGACACTGTCCGTTTCTTCACTGATACCAAGTGCAGCCCGGTGTCTGGTTCCGAGATCTTTGCTCAAACTATCATTTTCCGATAAAGGCAGATAACATGTCGCAGCCAATACCCTGTCTCCCCTTATTATTACTGCACCATCATGGAGTGGTGTATTTTTTTCAAATATATTTATCAGTAACTGGCCTGTTACGACAGCATCTGTCTGAATACCGGTTTTTAAGTATTCATTCAATTCAAGATTCTGTTCAATAACGATCAATGCCCCTGTTTTAGCTTTGCTCATAGTGAACACTGCATCGGTTATCTCTTCAGCAGTTTTTTTCGAAAAACGCTCATATCCGCTGCCGCCACTGTTTATACCGGAAAAAATCCTTCTTGTACCCAATCTTTCCAAAGCATGACGTAATTCGGGCTGGAAAAGGATAACAAAAGCGATTATGGCAACCCCCAAAGCATGTCTGGAAATCCACAGAACAGTCCTGAGTTGTAACAAATATGCCACTATCAGGAATATGGCTATCACTATTATACCTTTAAGAAGATTCCATGCTTTGGTATTCTTTATCCACGCCATAAGCTTGTATATCACATATGCCAGGATGATTATCTCTATTATATCGTTCCAGGCAAATGAAGGCATATATAATTTTGACAGATAATTTTGTATTATAGTTGCTATCAAAATTAATTCTCCTAATACTTAAGTATCTTCTTCATCAACATCAACAGGATTAAATTCCATGGTAGCCCGCTCTTTAACATCTCTTGCATTGATCGTTGTAACCTTCAGGTCAGATGCCGCAACGCGCCTTTTGGGTACTGCTTTTACATAGTAGTAATATTCATCGTCCTCAAAATGAACGTGTTCAGTTCTTGTATAATCCAACGGCGACATAACAGCATTCATCACTAAAGCTATAAAAGTTCCTACAAGAGTACCCGCTATTATCGCAGCCAGTGAAAGTCCTGCAGACAGCCAAATATCAGTGACTACCAAAAGGATCAACTCAGAAACTACACCTGTGATTATCGCATAAATCTTGGAATAACTAAAGGAACCTCTTTTTAAAATACTTACCAATAAGAAAGTTACCGTAAAAGCAATAAGTACAGCATATAAACTATGATTTCTGAAAATACTTTCTGCTATATAAGAAATAACCTGAACATTGACACCTGATAATCTGGTGAGTGTTGCTTCATACGATCCTATAGTATTTAAGATGTAGAAGATTATTATACCAAAATCTATCGCAAAAATATATCCTATAGGTAAAAACAGTCCGAAAACAACGGGTAAAACATATTCTATGTGCAGGAAAAAGCAAAAACATGTTATTAAAAGCACATAAACCGCTTTGGGACATATCCTGAAAAACAGGAGGTACATAACGGCAAAAATGAGCAAAACAACAACTGCCAGTCTTACTGACACGGAAAACAAATGCGCAATAATAAAAAATGAAACAACGATCAGTGTAACAGGGGGCGGCGTCAGACCACATACTACAGCCGACGGGACTATGATAAGCGGGCTTTTCAGAAAGGAAATATACCCGATCTCATAGGTAAGCAAAAAAAGAGCTGTCATAGCCATGGCAAGTTTGAAAAAGAAAACAATCTTTTTTTGGTGTTTTTCATAAAAATCAAGCCATCTTGTTTTTAATTCCAAAAGAAAAGTAGTCATTTATGGCTCCTGTACATCTTTACGATTATAAAACTCTTCATAATTATTCTTACGACGACAATACTCATCGATCTCAGGATAAAGCTTATCGTATCTGCGTTTATAAAAAAACAGTGCAAATATGATAAATGCAGCAATATATATCAAATATTCCGCCCATAACCTGGCATTAGTAAACATATATACCTTGCCATTCAGGAAATCGGTAAAAACTTTAAGTGTATTATTCTGATAAAAACTCCAAATGACAAGTACTAATATAAAGGCTACAGTTGCAGCACAAAAAGTCCACCAAACTCCTCTGGCGATATATTTTGCCTTGCTTAATCTTATTATCTCATCCGGTTTTTTATGAACCTTTTTCTCAAATGAAGCAAGTTTTGTAAGCATTTTTACCTTGTTTTCATTTATCATTATTCTTCCCAGTTATGATATACATTTTGAACATCATCATCTTCTTCAAGCATCTCAAGTATTTTTTGGATGTTTTTGATATCCTCCTCAGATGTAAGAGATACAGTGGTCTGAGGCAGCATTGTTATCTCTGCACTCATCATTTTAACTCCTTCGTTTTCTATTGCATCATTTACAGCATTAAAATCATCAGGAGCCGTAATAATTTCGTAACTGTCATCATCTTCTGAAAAATCTTCCGCGCCTGCATCCAATGCCATCA
>CACZTF010000231.1 GCA_902784025.1 uncultured Lachnospiraceae bacterium | reverse complement strand
TAGCAAAAAAGTGGAATAATTAATGACCGGGAGGCTGATAACTTTGGAAAAAGTAACATATGATACTTATAACAAAAGGATGCTCAGAGTAAAGGGGCATTTGGAAGCTACGATACGTATGGTGGAAAATAACAGGAATCTGTATGATATCCTCATACAGCTATCGGCAGTGGAGGGGGCGATAAAAAGTCTTCATAGTAATATGCTGTCCGCATACACTAATGAAGTTCTTGATAAAAGAGAGATCACGCCAAGAAAAAAAATATCGAATATAAATACATGTATATCCCAGATTTTTAAATGATATATTTACGTTTTAAAGAAAGGCGATTGTTTTGAGTAAAGATATGCCAAATGGAGATGAAAAGGATCTACTGAAAAGTATTCCCGACATTGAGAAAAAAACCATCAAGCAGCTTAAAGACTACTTTGATATAGATGATGCCTTTATCTCGGTATTTGACGATACTGGGATCCAGAAAAGAGTTGCCACGGTCTCGGGACATATGACATCCATAAAAAATATGGTCCAGAATCATGATGAAGTGGAAAATGTGCTTCATCAGCTGACGGCAGTTGAGGGGGCGATAAAGAAGCTGAAAAGAGATATCCTGAAGCAGCATATCCGGCAGAATGTGGAGGGGGACAAAGAGCTTGTTACCGAGGACAGGATCACGTATATTGAGGAATTGCTGGACAGGTATATGAAATGATAAGGATACAACTGTTATTATCCCTATGCGGGGGATATTTTTTTTTAGCAGTTATGTTACTATTAAAACACTGATGAAGATTGGAGGCGCTTATCGTGAAGGACAATCTTAAGCGATTAATGGCATACTACAAGCCCTACAAAAAATCCTTCTGGCTGGATATGATCTGTGCCATCATCTCAGCGGGTATCGCTCTCGTGATACCGTTCATGGTGAGATTTGTGGTGAGCAATCTCGTGAATCTGCCGGAAAGCGAGGCCATAACCAAGGTGATCATCGCCGGAGTCGTACTTGCCGCTCTTATCATGGGGCAGTTTGCCTGTAATTATATCATCGCATATATAGGCCATGTAATGGGAGCGAAGATAGAGACCGACATGCGCCGGGATATCTTTGAGCATTATCAGAAGCTTTCATTTTCATTTTATGATAACCAGAAGACCGGACAGCTTCTTTCCCGTGTGACATCAGATCTTTTCGACATCACCGAGCTTCTGCATCATGGACCGGAGATAATAGTGATAAGTATCATAAGGATCATCGGAGCACTGGTTATCATGATCATCATGAATCCCTGGCTTGCCCTGGCGTCATTTGCCCTTGTACCCTTTATGCTTTTCTACGCATTTTCATACAACAACAAAATGAAGGCAGCGTATAAACAGAACCGTGTAAAGATCGGTGATGTAAATGCGCAGGTGGAGGACTCGCTTTCCGGTGTCCGGGTGGTGAAATCCTTTGCAAATGAAGACATGGAAAACCACAAATTCCAGCAGGGGAATAAGGCTTTTCTTAAGTCAAAAAGACAGGCTTATAAGATCATGGGCGGCTACAATGCCGGACTTAAAGCGTTTACAGCCATGATCACTGTTGTTGTAATGGTCGTAGGGGGTATCATGATAGTAAAAGGGGCATTGACCGTTGCAGATATGCTCGCCTTCCTTTTGTATATAAGCATTTTTACAGAGCCCGTTAAGCAGCTGGTGGATTTTACGGAGATGTTCCAGAACGGCTACTCAGGCTTTGAGCGCTTCGTGGAGATCATGGATATCGACCCCGACATACAGGATAAGCCGGGTGCGTCATCTTTGGAAAATGTGAGCGGCAGTGTGATATTTGACGATGTGAGCTTTACCTACGGCCGTTCCAATGAAAATGTATTTGAGCATATCAGTCTTAAGGTTCCGCCGGGCGGATATTATGCCATAGTGGGACCCTCAGGCATAGGAAAGACTACTCTTGTGAGCCTGATACCCAGGTTTTATGAGATAAATGCGGGAAGCATCAGAATAGACGGAAAGGATATCCGGGATGTTACCCAGAAGAGTCTGAGAAACAATATCGGCGTGGTGCAGCAGGACGTGTACCTGTTCATGGGTACGGTGTATGAAAATATCCTGTACGGGAGACCTGATGCCACAAGGGAAGAGGTTGTACAGGCTGCCATAAATGCCAATGCCCATGATTTCATCATGGAGCTGCCCGATGGCTACGATACAGATATAGGACAGCGGGGAGTGAAACTCTCCGGCGGTCAGAAGCAGAGAATATCCATTGCCAGGGTCTTCCTTAAGAATCCGCCTATCCTGATATTTGACGAAGCAACCAGTGCATTGGATAATGATAGCGAGAGAATAGTGCAGGAGTCCATGGACAGACTGGCAAAGAACAGGACCACATTTGTCATTGCCCACCGCCTTTCTACAGTGCGAAACGCCGAAAAGATCCTGGTGATGTCCAAAGACGGAATAAACGAAGAAGATCCGGAAGAATTTTTCGCCCGGAAAGAAAACATACCTGTCGCCTTCCCCACAGGGAGATGATTATAACCGGACAGAGGAACAAAAGACACGTTTCCGTATTTTTAAATCCAGTATAATAAAATATATACAAAAAGGGCTGCGGATAAATTGTTCCGCAGCCCTTAATAGTAGTATAGAATGAAATCCGGATTCATAATACCTTTAAAATGGTTTATGATAAAGTACCAATTTTTAAATAAAAAAGGGGACCAGATTTATTGTGTTGGTCTTTATCCTTTTTAAAAAGTCAGATCATGCAGGTGAGATATCAGTTCCTGTCTGCTTTTTTTATGTTGTTTTTTAGGGTGCTGTATATTATAATCTGAAGAGATATGGGAAGAAAAAACAGTAGAAAAGTGTATGTTGCCAGTGGTCACTTTTAAGAATGTTTCAGAGGAGTAGTATATGAGCAGGGATTATAACGGTGTCTGTCAGGATACGGGACTTACAGAGGATTGCGGGGTTTTCGCCGCATATGATTTCGACGGAGGCGATGTAGCATCCGTCATTTATTACGGTTTATTTGCTCTTCAGCACAGAGGTCAGGAAAGTTGTGGTATCGCGGTGAGCGATACCAACGGCCCACAGGGGAGTCTGAAATACGTCAAGGATCTGGGGCTTCTTTCCGAGGTTTTTAGTGCTGAAAAACTTGAAAAGCTGGGAGGTAATTTAGGTATAGGGCATGTAAGTTATCCGTCAGAAGGTGGTCATAAGCGTGAAAATGCGCAGCCCCTTGTCCTTAATTATGTAAAAGGAACCCTGGCTATAAGCAGCAATGCCAATCTGACTAATTCAAAGGAACTTCATGAGGAACTTTCTTATAAAGGAGCTATATTCCAGACCACGGTGGATTCCGAGCTTATCGGTTATCTGATCGCAAGAGAGCGTATAGATAACCCATCTGTGGAAGCGGCGGTCCTAGCGGCTTGCAAAAAGCTTAAGGGATGTTACACATTTGCAGTGAATTCACCCAGGAAAATGATAGGAGTCCGTGACCCTTACGGATTCAGACCTCTGTGCATAGGAAAGGTGGATAACACCTATATCTTGGCTTCCGAATCATGCGCTTTAGATACAGTGGGAGCAGAATTCATCAGAGATGTGGAACCGGGGGAGATAGTCACTATAAGTCCTGAAGATGGTATCGTTTCCGATAAGACCATGCAGATCGAAAAGCCGGCACGTTGTATATTTGAGTACATTTATTTTGCAAGGCCGGACAGTGTTGTTGACGGGGTAGGCGTTTACGGCGCAAGGGTCAGGGCCGGACAGATACTGGCCAGGAGATTTCCCGTAGAGGCAGACCTTGTTGTAGGAGTTCCTGATTCGGGTTCACCTGCGGGGCTTGGATATGCGTTAGGTTCCGGAATTCCTCACGGTAACGGATTTATAAAGAATAACTACGTAGGCAGGACATTTATCAAACCCAGGCAGTCACAGAGGGAAAGAGCTGTTTCTGTAAAACTTAATGTATTAAAAGAGGCAGTGTGCGGCAAACGTGTTGTAATGGTTGACGATTCCATAGTACGGGGAACAACCAGCGCCAGAATAGTAAGATCTCTAAGGGAAGCGGGGGCTACCGAGGTTCATGTTATGATAAGCTCTCCGCTTTTTCTGCACAGATGCTTTTACGGAACGGATATTCCCAGCGAGGACCATTTGATCGCCCATAACAGGAGCGTGGAGGAGATAAGGGAGATCATAGGGGCGGACTCTTTGGGCTTCCTGGAGATAGAGGATCTTAAGGAGATAGTTGAGGGGAAGGTAGACTTCTGCGACGCCTGCTTCTCGGGGAACTATCCGGACAGATGATACGGGAGAAAGTAACTTAAGCAAGGAGGGGTAGACCATGTACGCGTGCCCTAACTGCGGCGGGGGTCTGAAATTCGACATTCCGTCGCAACAACTAAAATGTGATTATTGCGGTACATTTTCCGACCCGTATGACATTTCCAAGGAAAAGGATGCGGGTGTGGAGACGGATGAGTACGGTGTTACTCTGTTTACCTGCCCCCAGTGTGGCGGCGAGGTGATAACAACAGACGAATCCATCACCGGCTTTTGTACCTTCTGCGGCGCATCGACTATGCTGGATATGCGTATGAAAAATGAAAAACGCCCCGCAAAGATCATCACATTTAAAAAGACAAAGGAAGACTGTAAGGCAATATACAAAAAAGCCACCGGCAGGGCGTTCTTTGCCCCAAGGGAGCTTAAAGATCCGGAATATCTGGAAAAATTCCGGGGCATTTATATTCCTTACTGGGTCTACGATATAGAATATGAGAACGAGGTGGCATTTGCAGGTCAGAAACAGACTGCCACCATGACTCACTACATAACAGAGTATTACAAGCTTCAGAGTGCCCTGGATG
>CACZTF010000230.1 GCA_902784025.1 uncultured Lachnospiraceae bacterium | reverse complement strand
GGGCGCTATATCAAAGTTTATCGTATTCGGGAATTCATCTACGACAACCTCGTATTTTCTCTTATCTCTATACTTTAATGGATACTCCTTGACATTGAAAAGCATACGGAGATACTGTTCCAAAGCGAGAGATAATGTTATATCTCCCCTGTTCAGTTTATCTATCTGGTATACGATAACATGCTTCTTTCGGAATATTTCCTCTAATCTGTCCGCCTTTGGATTTTCTCTCACGGAAAATCTCTGAAGCATTATAAGTATGCCGGTCACCACTGATGATAATTCACACTCGGAGCACGCATCTCCTGCTATAGACGAAAGCTGTTCGAGGGTCAGCGCCGATATGTATTCCGAAAAGGAAGATATCCGATGCTTCTCTTTGTCACCCCAAACATCATCTTTCCAAAGGTAGTGTTTGCAGAGTTTTATGAAGACATCAGGGATAACCGTTGTCCATTTCTCATCCCTGTCATTCTTTGTCTCATCGTTCTCTGAATTGACAAGTGTACGCACCATCATTTCTATGCTTTCAGGCTCGTTGACGCAGGAGAACCAATTTATCGAGGTATACGGAAACTTGTCTATAAACACCTCGTGTCCTGTTTCTTTTGCCTTTTCCTTGATCTTGTCAAAGTTTTCCTCATCTCCGTCTAAAATGACAAACAGGTTCTTGTCTTCATTCATTGCTGCAAGTATTTCCGGCATCATAAAGAACCTATTCTTGCCTGTACCGGCAGTTCCTATGACACAAGTGTTATCAGTAGCACTCGCCCATGGAGTTTCTTTTATAAATCCCGCATCTTTGCTATCGGCATTGTTATCTGCAGAAACCCCGTCAAGTCTGACGATCTTAAGCATATCGTTAAGAAATCTACCGATTGCCTGTTTAGGGTTTTCCTCGTATAGTTTTTTAAGTTCTTTGTTGCTTTCGAGTTCTTCTTTAAATTCCGGAAGTTCTGTTACTATCTCTGGGTTTTCAAACAACTCTCTTTTGAGTTCAGATAAGATATAAGAACAGCTCTTTCCTTCTCCGCTCTCACCTATGACGATCGCATCTACCGCATTATCCATCTTACTATCTTGCTCCTTTTCTTTGCTCGCAAGGAACATTTTGCTATAGAGTTCGTCTGGATTCAGAGCGGCAAATATCTCCTCGATAGGAATGTTTGTTACAAGACTGTAGCGAAATGCGTTGATTAGCCCTTTGTTTTTTGTTGTCCCTGTCTCAAATTTATTTACCTTGTATGCCCGCCTACCCTGTGCATCCGGTTCAAGTCCCATTTTGATAGCAATTTGCTCCTCAGTTAATTTGCAGCCATATTTTTTTCTTAATGGCTCTAAAAGGTTTGGCTTCGTCCCCATACTTCCTCCTTTCTGATAGGTTTTTTTGTTTTATGATACAAGGGTAGTTTCGCAACTTCAAGAGGTGCGGGCTGTTGCGTTTTACACAAAATGGCGTAGTTTCGGGCTTTCTCAAAATCTGTTGTGAAAAAGGCAACACTTTTTGCGGGTGCAAATCACAAAAAAATCTAATACTATTGTGACGGAACAATCCCAAAACAGCCCGTCTTTGTATCTACGACCGCAAATTGTGACGGGCCTATCTGCGCCCCGCCGCTTGTTGTTGAGAAAGTATCCGTGGATATGATGCCACGACTCTTATATATCTGTTCTACGGGAGTATGTCCCACTACCTGCGTGTAGAGGTCTTTCTTATATACGGCGAGTTCAAGCGCATACTGCGGTCTGAACCAGATCGGAGAATCATCATTCCATAACTCATCGGGAGAAGCCGCATTTACTGCCTCAACTACCTCGTCAATAGTAATGAGCTTTTTGTTCCTGTTCTTTTCCATCCTTTGGACGAAATCAAGAGACAGACCGCCGTGTGAAAAAAGAGTGATATCGATCCTGTGAAGGAATGCTATTTTCTCTGATACCTCCTCTTTAAGCTCTGCCAGCTTTTTACATACGACATTTTCGGCTATGCGAGAATACCCTGACTCTAGCTTATTCCATACATAGCTTATATCGTGGTTCCCGTAGCACCAAAGCGTTTCCGGAAAATCGCGGGCAAACTGTATCGCTCTGTCATATGCTTCTTCATAGAGCTGTATCTGATACCCCATATTCCAGTCATCAGCTATATCCATAAGGCAGACCGCTTTATCTGTCGCTCCCTTTTTCATCAATTTTTCAGCTTCGTTAAATATCCACGGCTTTAAGTGGATATCAGGTATTACCAGTACTTTCATTATGTCTCCTTGCTAATCCTTCAATGAATTTTTCTATAAATTCAAGGCTTTTCTTTTTCCCCATACCTGTGTTTCTGATGTGATCTATATAGCCTTTTATCTTATCAAGGACAGAATCTTGCTCTAATGCTTTAATTGCCATATCCAAAGCATTTTTAATATTTCTTCCAGCATACGGCTTTATACTTTCGATATGTCTTATCGCTTCTTCTCTTACCATTCCTTATCGCTCCTTTCTGTACTTATACGGTCTTCCGGGACCTTTGGAGCTTCTTCCATACATCCGGACAAGATATCTCACATCCTTCTCGCTGAAGGCTGAGCTTATACCATCAAGAGCCTTACCGCGTTCATCTTCAACATAGAGTTCCATATTTGTGATCTCGCCAGGTTCAAGGGATGAAAACCCGTTACATGCTATTTCTTCTTGAACTTCCTCTTCGCTTACTCTGATAGCCTGAAGGCAAAGCGTGATGCCATCACGAAGCTTGACCTGTTCATCCAAATAATCCATATTCCGGGAGGCTTCCATCTTTTGCCATTTTTCCATCGCAAGGGATATGGCTTTCTCCTGCTTTTCAGACAAGCCCTTATCTCTTGTGTTTTTAAGATGTTCTGTCTCATATTCGGGTATTCCGATG
>CACZTF010000229.1 GCA_902784025.1 uncultured Lachnospiraceae bacterium | reverse complement strand
CGAGGATCTGAAAAAAGATATTGAAAAAAAGGAACGTGACATATACAGGATAAAACATGAAGCGGCCGGACTTCAGACTCAGATCGCCCGTATGAAAAGAGGAGAGGATCCGGAAACTGATCCGGAAAGCGAGATAAGGACAACCGGCGGTGCTTATGACGATAAAGAAAAACAATCTGATAAAAAGAGAAAACACAATAAAAAAAGTGAATAAAATTATTGAAAAGCAGGTGGAATTACTGGCCCCGGCCGGAAATCTCGAAATATGCAAAGCTGTGATAAACGCAGGAGCCGATGCGGTTTATCTTGGAGGAAAAAGCTTCAGTGCACGTGCGTATGCCGGAAATCTTGATGATGAAGAGATCAGGGAAGCCATCAAATATGCACATTTGCGTGGAGTGAAGATATATCTGACGCTAAATACGCTTTTCAAAGAAAAAGAAACAGAAATGATAGTCCATTTTCTGAAAGATCTTTATGAATCGGGTCTTGATGCTGTGATTGTACAGGATTACGGATGTGTGAAAATGATACGGGAGTTTTTTCCCGGTCTGAACGTGCATGCAAGTACACAAATGGCAGTCATGACTCATTTTTTAGTTGAAAGGTTAAAAGACACAGGTGTTAAAAGAGTTGTTCTTCCAAGAGAGATGACACTTAAAGAGATAAGAGCGATCTATGAGAATACAGGCGCTGAACTTGAAACTTTTGTTCATGGAGCTTTATGTTATTCCTATTCCGGACGTTGTCTTTTTTCTTCCATGCACGGAAACAGAAGCGGCAACAGAGGGAGTTGTGCACAACCATGCAGACTTGTATTTGAATGTGAAGGAACAAGGGGACGGCTGCTATGTACTAAAGATATTGCTGCACTTCGTTTTTTGCCTGAAATAATAGATGCAGGAGTAAGATCTCTGAAAATAGAGGGACGAATGAAAAATATTTATTATGCATCAGGAGTCACTTATTATTACAGAAAATATCTGGACAGCTATTATAACGGTACTTTTGAAGATGTTTTTTCACGATCCGGAGATGATGATATAAAAAAACTGGCAGCTCTTTACAACAGAGGTTCATTTAGTGACGGCTTATTCTATGGTGACAAGGGGAAGTCATTAATGTCTCTTGACAGGGCCAATAATAAAGGCGTTGCTGCATTGTCTGTTAAGAATAATAAAAAGGGATTTGTCTCGTTTAAAGCTTTAGAGGATATAAACAGGGGAGATGTGTTTGAGATCAATCGTGAGAATTCATTTACAAGCGGTAAAAAAGTAAAAAAGGGGGAATCGCTGGAGGTAAATCTTCCGGTTAAATACGGTATAAAAAAAGGGGATGTCATATTCCGGATGAATGACTACGAGCTGCAAAGTTTTTTGTCAGACAATTTCATATCTGTTAATAAGAAAATACCGGTGTCCATGGAACTGAAAGCTAAGCAGGATAAACCATTAGAACTGGTAATAAAACACGAACAGACAGGAGTTGAAGTATCGGTTTCAGGGGAAACGGTACAAAGGGCCAAAACAAAAGGTATAGAAGATGATGACTTTAAAAACAGACTTTGTAAACTGGGCGGTACAGACTTTGTGTGCAGCGATATAGTTATAAGATCCGACGAAAAAATATTTGTTTCCAACGGCGGCATTAATGAACTCAGACGTGCTGCGATATCATCTTTGACAGATGAAGTTTTAAAAATAAGTAAAAAAAGTGAAAAAAATAAAAAAAGCAATTTTTTATTTGCTATTAATAAAAAAAATGATATAATAGGCGGGAGTATGCTTGAAAAGCCTGTGTTTGCAGTATCAGTAAGCACAGGACGGCAGCTACTGAAAGTGATAGATCGTCCGGAAATATACAGATTGTATATTTCTATAGCAGCCCTTAAAGAATATAATGATCTTTATGACGGTAAAGCGGCAGGATTGAAAGATATTATCCGTGAAAAAGGAAAAGAATTTTATATTTCTTTTCCTTATTACCTGAGAGAGAGACATCTTAAATTATTTGAGGAAGATGTTGAATATTCTGCAAAACAGGATCCGGACGGCTTTCTTGTCAGAACAGCGGATCAGATATGTGCACTTTCACATACACTTAAGAAAAATTGTATAAATAAATCATACAAGATAGTTACGGACTATCTGGTTTATACTTATAACAGTATTTCATCCGAATTTTTAACATGGCTTATCTGTGAAGAAGGGTTTGTGCCGGAGATGTTTACTGCGCCTGTTGAGCTTACAGGAAAGGAGATCGCAGAAACCGGTAATATACAGAAATATGAAGCAGTGTGTTATGGACGGATGGTTCTTATGCCTAATGAACACTGTATTAATAAGACTGTAGGGAAGTGTACCAGGGATAACAGACCGGTAAAACTTATCGGGAATAATAAAGAAGAATATCTGGTAATGCCTGATTGCCGATATTGTAATAATCTGATTTATGATCATACGCCGGTGGATTTATTTGATGAATTATTGAATCAGACCGGCATCAGGCGTTTTCGTATCGATCTTACAGATGAATCCGACGATGAGATCGTTGGAATTCTCGACAGGATCAGATACAAACGTTTTGACTATAAAAAAACTGATAATACATGTAAGTTTTATAAAAGTATTATGTGAAAGAGGTAACCGGAGGAGAAAATGGATTTTGCTGATATAGCCAAATATATTTTTGTAGGCGTGATGTGTATTTATACTCTTATAACCTATGTGGGCTCCACGATAACGGATTCCAGAGGTTTAAAAAGTGTATACGCCGTGCAGAATATAATGACTTTTATCCTGCACCTTGTCGGCTACATAGTATTATATCTTAATGCAAATGATATGAAATACATTATTTTGTATATTTGTGAGTTTGCATTGTTATTTGCTACGATAGTCGTTTATGATATTGCATACCCTAAAGCTTCAAGGCTGCTGGTTAATAATATGGTACTGCTTGAGGCTATCGGATTTTTAATGATTGGAAGGATCAATTACGACGAGTGTCTCAGGCAATTTGTTCTCGGATGTATAGGAACCGTGATTACGTTCTTTATTCCTGCCCTTCTAAAGAATATCAGACAGATCAGGAACTGGGGATGGATATTTGCGATAGTTGGTTTCGCATTGCTTGCAGCAGTTTTTGCATTTGGAGATTCTTATAACGGAGCTGTCCTTTCTATTAACATAGGTGAGTTCCAGCTTCTTCCCGGTGAGTTCGTTAAGATATTGTTTGTGCTGTTTATTGCTTCTATGTTTAATAAAATAACAAACTGGAAGACGATATTGATAGTCTCCGGAATAGCAGCTGCGCATGTATTGTTGCTTATCGTTTCAAGAGACCTTGGTGCCGCACTTATTTTCTTTGTAGCTTATCTTTCCATGTTGTATGTGGCATCAAGAAAAGTTTATCTGCTGGCAGGAGGGATCGGAGCAGGTATTTTAGGAGCTTTTTTGGCAAACAAGGCTTTCTCGCATGTGGCACGAAGAATCAGTGCATGGCGTGACCCCTGGGCTGATCCAAGAGACTCAGGATGGCATGTTCTCCGCTCCCTGTTTGCTATATCTGCCGGAGGATGGCTGGGAGCAGGACTTGGAAAAGGAAGTCCCAAGCTCATTCCTTATGTGGAAAAGGATCTGATGATCTCATCTATAACTGAAGAGATGGGAGCTATAGTTGCGATCTGTATAATGCTGTTGTGTCTGAATAATCTTATTCTTATGATGAGTATAGCTTCAAGATGTAACACTCTTTTTTACAGACTTGTTGCTGTAGGACTGGGGGCGACTTATGGAATTCAGGTCTTTTTGACAATCGGGGGTTCTATTAATCTTATCCCTCTTACCGGTGTTTCATTACCGTTTATCAGTTACGGAGGAAGTTCACTTATCAGTTCACTTATCATGTTTGCGCTTATAAATGGTATGTATACTATGAGAAAAGAGTAATTGCCGATCAGGATGGTTATATTATAAATACAGTATTATTGTCATTATACGAAACCGGTCAACTGCTCTGATAAACATAATTAATACAAAGGTTAAGTTTTTATATGGACAGAAAAGATAAAGATAAAAAAATACATAATAATAACAGAAAAGATGATCATTCATCTGATGAATTCTATTATTATGAAGGATCTGAAAAAAATGAAACAGCGAACGGACGAATGAGTGGAAATAAAGATCGATATGATGCTTTTGATCAAACCAGGACTGACATGGGATCAGGTGGATTGCATAAAAAAAGACGTAATATCGAGACTAATGTTATTGCTCTTATATTTGTCGGGATATTCGTGACCATGATAATATATTTTGCCCATTTTAATGCTAAAGTTGCTCCGGATGTTGCAACAAGTCCTTATAACCCCAGGGTTACGACCACGGCTCCGCCTAACCCTATCAGAAGAGGATCTATTTTTGCAGCGGACGGGTCTGTTCTGGCGGCTACATACCTGAATGCTGACGGTAAAGAATACAGATCGTATCCTCAAGGAGAACTTTTTGCTGTACCTGTCGGTATGGAGAGAGGCGGGGGAAGTGGAATAGAAGGGAGTTTTTATGAAGATCTGAATACACCCACTAATAAGGTAGTGGTGGATGAAGAGGCTTCAGATATCGATAAAACTGAGTTTCAGGGCGATAATGTATATACTACGCTTCAGCCTTATCTTCAACAGGCTGCCTATGACGCTCTGGGCGATGAAAAGGGCGCGATCATTGCTATTGAACCGTCTAGCGGTAAGATCCTTGCTATGGTATCAAAACCCACATATGATCCTAATTTAGGCGGAACCGATTATGATGAATGGGCTCAGATGGACGGCGATGATTCTGTCCTTCTTAACAGAGCAACACAGGGATTGTATCCTCCCGGATCTACTTTCAAGATCGTGACAGCTATGGAATATCTGAAAGAAGAACCGGAGGAGTTTCATAATACATATTTTAATTGTGAAGGAACAGTGCATCCTTCAGGCGGTGCAAGGGTTAATTGTCAATATGCTCATGGAGAAGAGAATGTAGATACTGCATTTACTGTTTCATGTAATGTGGCATTTTCTACTATCGGTCTGAGGCTGGATAGGAATGCATTCAGAAACCTTGCCGAGAATCTTGGCTTTAATCAGGATTCACCCCTTGAGGAGATCGCTACCTCTAAAAGTAAGTTTATGATAGATGGAAAATCAGATATGAGTGAAGTACAGGCTGTTTCATACGGTCAGGGAAGTACTTTGATCACACCTCTTCAGAATCTGTTGATAACAGCTACTATTGCAAACGGCGGTTCAATGATGAAACCGTACCTGGTAGAAAAAGTATTGTCTCCGGATGGCGATCTTGTTAAGAACTTCGTTCCTACAGTATACAAAAACGGCATAACATCTGAAGAAGAGAGCAAGGAAATCGGTAAAATGATGTACAATATGGTAAACGAAGGTTTATCAGATGTGTATGGTTACAATCCTCATAAGGTTGCAGGAAAGACCGGTACAGCAGAGTATGGCGATGAGGAAAAGGCACATATGTGGTTTACATGTTTTGCACCTTATGATGACCCTCAGATAGCAGTAGTCTGTGTTATGGAAAAAACGGAGATAGATTATACTAAAGCCACAGGTGCTTGTAAAAAAGTAATAAATGCTTATTTAGGCGAATGGTAAAAGGATTTTTATTATGGCTGAAAAAACCACATTTGTTAGCAAGGAAAAAATAGAAGAGATAGTTAAGGATTACCCGACACCGTTTTATCTTTATGATGAGAAAGGTATCCGTAAAAATGCAGATGAGGTATATAAGGCATTTTCATGGAATAAAGGATATAGAGAATATTTTGCTGTTAAGGCAACTCCTAATCCGTTTATCTTAAAAATCCTCAAGGAATACGGATGTGGTGTGGATTGTGCGTCCATAGCAGAGCTGAAAATGGCGGTAAAATGCGGTTTTTCAGGTGAAGAGATAATGTTTTCTTCCAATGATACACCGGCAGAAGAGTATGCATATGCTGCAAAGACAGGTGCGGTGATCAATCTTGATGATTTTACTCATATTGATTTTCTTGAAGGAATAATAGGAAGCAGATTTCCTGAAGTCATGAGCTGCAGATATAATCCCGGCGGTGTTTTTACCATGGGAAATGATATAATGGACAGCCCCAAAGATTCAAAATACGGTATGACTAAAGAGCAGATAACCGAAGCCTTTAAGATACTTCAGACAAAAGGAGTAAAGCGTTTTGGTATTCATGCATTTCTTGCCAGCAATACAGTGACTAATGATTATTATCCTGTACTTGCAAAGGAATTATTTGAACTTGCTGTGGAGTTACAGGCTTCAACAGGAGCCAAGATCGATTTTATAAATCTTTCGGGTGGTGTAGGTGTTGCATACAGACCGGATCAGGTACCTAATGATATATCTGTGATAGGTGAAGGGGTAAGAAAAGTATATAATGAAGTACTGGTTCCATCAGGAATGGGGGATATAAAGATATTTACAGAGATGGGACGATTTATGCTTGCACCTTATGGCGTAGTGGTCACAAAAGCCATTCATGAGAAACATATCTACAAGGAATATATCGGAGTGGATGCATGTGCTGTAAATCTTATACGTCCTGCCATGTATGGTGCT
>CACZTF010000228.1 GCA_902784025.1 uncultured Lachnospiraceae bacterium | reverse complement strand
GCGGAAAACCAGCTTGATATTCCTGATAATATCGCTTTGAGCATGACGGACATACCCTGTGTCAAACTGGCGCAGCTGCTCGAAGTAGTCAAACTCGAAGATCGTACCCGGAGCATATTCCCTAAAGTACATCGGCGGAAGCAGCTCAAGATTGTCCTTAACAAGCCACTCCCAGAACTTATCGTCATATTTCCCGACAGCTTTATCTGCTTCAGCCAACTCTATGAATTTGCATGTAAACTCCTTATTCCAAAAAGAATGGCCCAACAGCATCAAACCGCCTTCTTCTGATGCTTCCATGCTGACAATTCGTCCTTCTGAATCAATATGCGCATACATCTCATTGTCTGTCTCGCCTGTACTGAACCCAGCATAGAAGGGACGATATTCATATTGATGGAACGGGTTCTCGACAAAATAACTGTCGCAGACACAGACATAACTGTTCCCGATATAATCCTTTGCAACAAGAAGGCTCTCGATATTGTTTTTGACATTGTAAGCAGGGTTAAACAGCAGCCTTACGCCGAACTTGTCTTCCAGATAGGCAAACATAGCCTTCTTATATCCGAGAACAATGGTAATATCGGTAATACCTGCTTCCTGAAGTTGCTGGATCTGCCTTTCGATCAGCCGCTCTCCGTGAACTTCATATAGCCCTTTGGGCTGTTCCAGAGAGAGAGGAATAAAGCGTGTTGCTGAACCTGCCGCAAGAATCACTGCTGAGTCAACCCGGTAAGGCTCAAGCGCCTCCAACCCCCTTTTAGTGAGGGTCCCGGTCATCTCATCAACATAACCCTGCAAAACAAGCTGCTTTACGGAGTCTTTTGCCTGAAGTGCGCGCGAAAGCATAATGTCCGAATTATTTCGGGCTCTTCCGACAGAGGCATCATACAGATTATTCAGGATATAAAACTCATCCCTTGTCATAGCTTAACGTTTTCCCCTTAATACGCTTTACTCCCGTTCATCAGTCCGTTCAGAATTGCTTTGCCTACAGAGCGTCTTGCGCTCTGATAATCCTTTCCTGCAAGGATCAGTTTTTCAACCTTCAACTCACCAAGATCAGATTTTGGAATCTCATATGGATTCTCGGATAGAATCACCATATCAGCAATCTTGCCAACCTCCAAACTGCCGCGCCCTTTCTCATCAAAAGTCGTATAGTAGCCATTATAGGTGCACATACGAAGAGCATCCTGAATGGATACGGCTTCATCAACATTCGCGTTATTTACTGCCTTATCCATCCACACAATCGGATCAGGAGAAGTGCACGGAGCATCGGATCCGAAAGAAACCACGATATTATTATCAAGAAATGTTTTAATGGGATTCAGCCTTCTGCAACGCTCTTTACCCATAATTGACTCAAGGTACTCATCCGGCTCCTGTTTCCATCCGATAAACGCACTCTGAACCAGCATCAGGATTCCGTATTCTTTACAAATACGAATTCCCTCTTCTGTCGGCAGGCAGTCATGAATAATACCATGGCGGTGGTCTTTGCGCGGATAGTCATCCAATGCAGTTTTTAGCGCGCGGGTAGCCTGGTCAAATGCCTTGTCTCCGATGGCATGCATCTCGATCTGCAGTCCTGCGCGGTTTGCTTCTTTGCAAAATTCTATGACCTTCTCATCGCTGTAATACAGAACACCGTCACCGCCCTCAGCATCGATATACGGCTCAAGCATCGCTGCGTCATGAGAACCGAAGCAGCCATCCAGAGCGCTCTCAAAACAGCCGCCGATTCTCGGCAATTTTCTGCTTGTCGCTACTTTGATATTCATAGGTTGTGGGAAAACGCGCAACTGAAAACCATTTTGCAAGGATTTGGCGAATACTTTCTCCAAAGTGATATCCATGTTCATCGTGAATCCAACGCCACTGACTGTATGTACCATGCCAATGCCATGCTCTGCCATGAAATCAACTGCATCCATCATCGTGCCGAACATCTCAATCAGCGAAAGAGAGCTGGAGAGATAGTCAGAGCATTTAAAAAAAGCCTCCTGATTCATTTCGCCTGTATCCGGATGATAACCACGCAGATTCTTTACCTTATCATTCAACTTGTTGAGTAGCTTTGTATTAACAATACAGGCATGGCCATCGTATTTAACAACCATGATCTCCTTATCAGGACAGACAGCATCTAATTCTTCGCGACTGATCAGACGTCCCTCTTTGACCGAATATGGCGATGCCCCAAAGCAGATCAGTGTCATTCCTTTTGACCTAGCAACAAAATCCCGAACCATTTCAGAAATCTCGACATTCGATTCAGCGTCCATCACATTGAGGCCGGCTTGAAACATAGAGAAAGAAGCAAAGTGTTCATGTGAGTCCACAAAGGAAGGAATCAAAGCACGCTTACCAAGATCTACACGTTCCGCCTTGGTGTAAGCATCCGGAAGGTTATTGCCTACATACACAATCTTCCCCTGATCTTCTACCAAGTAGCGATAAACATCATTGTTTTCATTGACTGAAAGAACCGATCCTTCATAACACTTCATAGCGTTTTACTCCTTTTCCGTCCTGTAACCGTCATCCAGTTGTGCCAGCTCATAATAATTGTCGATTTCTACTATATCTTGTTTGCTGCATGGTCTGACTTCTACTCTGTAATTCTCCTTGCGAAGCACAAATGGAATAAACTCCCAGAAATAGTCCTTCCCTCCGTCCGGATCATGATATACTTCAGCAAAATCTCTTTTCAGCTTCTCACAATCCTCAGGCGTCCAATAAGAAATACCGTAATAGTTATAACAATAGGTATTGCCTTTCTGATAATCAGCCAGATACCCGTCGACCATCTTGAAGCTCCAGTCATCTGTCTCCAATGAATAGGACCCGAGAATGTTGCTGGCATACTGATATTTTGTGATTATCTTCGGATTACTGATGTACAAATCGGCTTCACAGAAATAGCAGCCGTCATGAAGCGTATCAAAAGACAGTATTGCAGAGGAAATATTGTTTGTTGTATCGTACTCTTTATTCTCAATCAGCTTGACAAAGGGGTACTTCTCCTGCAAATCTTTCAGCTTATCAAACTGATAGCCTCCAATAATCGTAATTTCCCTTATGTCAACAGAAACAAGCGCATCCAGTAATGTGTCAATGATCCGGGTACCATTGACCCGTACCATCGGTTTTGGCCGATCTGCTGTTGCCGGCATCATACGTGATCCGAAACCGGCAGCGAGTATGATAGCTCTCTTAACCCGATAAGGTTCCAGTGCATGAAGTCCTGCCTCAGTGACATGCGCTTCGCCGTCCCCGCTAACCAACCTCATGCTTTTCAAGCGATCCAAACAAGCCATCACAGTTGTTCCGGAAATACACAAGGCCTCACTTAACTGGCGAACAGAAGAACTGCTTTTC
>CACZTF010000227.1 GCA_902784025.1 uncultured Lachnospiraceae bacterium | reverse complement strand
TTATTTTAAGGTACATGTGCAATAATAACTATCAAGGGAGATGATCCCTGTCAAAATATCATATTACCTTTTCGAAAGCGGCTCAGAACATGCCGCTTTTTTATTTATATGCTAATCATATACAGATAATGGATGATTAATATAGTTTGTTATATCTCTGTAAGACTGATAGTCTGATAAAACCTGACCGGCAGTATGATATGGTCACTTTCCGGAAGGTATCATCAGCATTATACGCACTATAACTGCCAGGACAACTGATACTAAAAGATCTCTGAAATGATGTACGCCTGCTAACAATCTTGTGATTCCCACTAATACTGTTATGATCCACATAAAAGGCGCAAGCATTGGATAATCGGAAGAGATTACAGCACTGATCACGCCTGCTGAAAATGTGTGACGGGATGGCATACTCATTCCTTTTTTATGTGAACCCATCACCGGTATATAATCAAATTTTTCATATGGTCTTTTAAAATTAAATACTCTTCTGAAAACAGATAAACCTATAAAAGCCAATGCAGGAACCCCGACTGTTTTGATCAATGTTCTCTTACCATATGCTCTGAAACGGTGTATTACATAAACAATGTATCCTGCTGCAGTAAGGATAGGCAATCCGTAATACAATATTTTAAAACATGTAAGTATAAACTTATGTTTCTGTAATATTCTTGTCAATAACGGATATCTTTTTTCAAAAAAAAACTTTTCAAATACGTCCATGTAAAACTCCTATCTGTTCGCAAGTTCGCGCACAACATCTTCCCATGTAACGCCCTTCAAACTCATCAGCACCATAGCATGATAAATAAAGTCAGCAAGCTCATATTTTATCTCTTCCGGATCCGGGTTCTTTGCGGCAATTATCACTTCTGCAGCCTCTTCGCCGCATTTTTTCAATATTTTATCTATACCTTGCTCAAAAAGATATGTCGTATATGATCCTTCTTTAGGATTATCCTTTCTGTCGTTTATAACATCCATTAATTCGGAAAACACTTTAAAAGGATTCTTCGCTGAACCTTTTTTTGAAAATAATTCACGGTAAAAACAACTTCTGTTACCGGTATGACAGGCAGCTCCTACCTGTTTAACTTTGGCCAAAAGAGTATCATTGTCACAATCCAGTGACATACTTCTGACATATTGAAAATGGCCTGACGTCTCACCCTTTACCCAAAGCTCATTCCTGCTTCTGGAAAAATAAGTCATCATACCTGTTTCAATAGTTTTCTTAAAAGAATCCTCATTCATCCAAGCAAGCATAAGGACTTCATCTGTCTTATGATCCTGAACTATCACCGGAATCAGACCCTGATCATTACAAATGAATTCACTAAAATCAACAGATGGTACGAACATATTTACATCTATATTTTTTTTCAGACATTCTGATTTCCATTTATAAAAATCAAAAGACGTATCACTGATATCTGTTCCTGTAATGCCCACTGTCAACGGCTCATTTAAAGTTTCAATTATCACATCTTCAGATTCGGTATTTTTTATTATTCCATCCTGTAATACAATACTTCCGTTTTCTTCTTTTAATGCGATCTTTTCAACACCAAATCTTTCACAAGCTGATTCGAATATATCCTCACCGGTAAGTGAATCTTTACTTCCTTTGTCGATCACGCAGATAAACACACCGGCATAAAGGTATTTTTTTACATCCTCTAGACGATTGATATGTCCTCCTGCCAAAATATCAATATCCGTCTGTTTTGTGATCTTTCTCAAATCATTAATAAATCTCTCATGAGATATATCATCTTTAGAAATATCATAAAAAATAATCCCGTCAGCACCGGCTTCTTCAAATCTTTCGGCAATTGTTACGGGGTCGTTGTTTTCAGAGCCATAATTATGTTCACATTCTTTATCTGAAAACAATCCGTTTGCATTAAAATACAGAGTAGGATAAAAACTTTTTACACTCATTTTGAAAATCTCCTAACAGCCTCTTCTAAATCTATCTTTCCCTCATAGTAAGCTTTTCCTATAATTGCTCCGTAAATATCATTGCGTGCAAGTTCATCAAGATCATCAATAGATGAAACACCACCTGA
>CACZTF010000226.1 GCA_902784025.1 uncultured Lachnospiraceae bacterium | reverse complement strand
CCCCCAGCACCCATATAGTCAAGCAGAGTCATGTGCGGCTTTCGTCTATAGTTACCAATGAGATGCTTTGCATGAAGACGGCTTCTTTGTTGGGACTTGATACCGCGGAGAGTTTTATCTTGGATCTTGGAGGCGGAAATGATGAAGATGTATTATTTGCCACAAAACGTTTCGACCGTTCATTTACCGAAAACAGTAATGAAATAAGCGGTCTGCCGGTACCCTGCAGGCTTCACCAGGAGGATTTCGGACAGGCGCTAAAGGTACCGTCGGAGTATAAATATGAGACGGGGAACAGTTCTTATCTGAAAAAAATGTTTGATCTGGTCAGAGGGTACTGCGCAAACCCCATAGAGGATACACTGAAGCTGTGGGATATGGTCGTTTTTAATTATCTTATCGGAAATACAGACGCACACGTGAAAAACTTCGGTATCATTTACAATAATGATCTTACGAAAATACGACTGGCACCGGCATATGATGTTTTGAGTACCGTTATATATGAGGAAAGCACGAGGGATATGGCATTTAGTATCGGTGGAAAGTATGATATACGAAGTATACAGAGAGAGGATTTTGAAAACGAGGCGGTTAAATGCGGGATCGGTCCGAGTATGGCGCTCAGGCGCTATGATGAGTTGTGCAGCGGGTTTGAGGCTGCATTGAAAAAAGCGGCGGAAAGCCTGAAAAAAGAGGGCTTTGACAGGGCGGTGGAGATCAACAGGGACATTTTGAAAAAGAGGAAATCAAGTATTACCGGATAGCTAAATAGTGTAAAAATACCTTTAAAAATATTGTATATTCAAAAAGCGGCATCAAGTGCCGCTTTTTCAGAAAGGAATTATGAAATGAAAGACGGGAGTTTTCTCTCCCTTGATCATTATTATAAACAAGAAGCTTAAGCGGAGCTTAAAAGATCACAGATCAATTCTCATGTTTCTTTCTTCGTCTTACCGCAAATGTAACAGCTGCAGCTGCAGCAGCGGCTGCGCCGGCCCCTGTGATTATCCAAAGGGTAGTATTGCTTCTGTCGCCGGATGCCGTACCTGATGTTTGTGAGTTCTGTCCGCTGCCGGGATCTGCAGGCGCTGACGGCTTATTATCACCGGAAGGATCGTCCTTCTTTCCTGGATCGTCCGGCGTATCACCGCCACCGGGATCAGGTTGTATCTTTGGAGTCGTTCTTTCCTCCACATGTTCCGGATTATGCTTGCAAACACGCCTCTCAAGCCCATCGGAAACCACCGTTGCTTCCCTGACAGTTTCCCATTCCCCCCATTCATGACCCATTGCAGGAATGATAATATCCTTATCAGTCATAACCGCCGTCAGGTGCTGATCCGTATAAGAGATATCACCATTAGTATCTGTATAGACCCAGCGCTCGTGGGACCCGTCTTCTGTACAGGTCGCAGGAGTTCCCTCCACATGGGTTATGTAATGGTCATTTACATCATTTTTATCTCCTGCCTTGGTCCAGGAAGTATACATCACGTTATAATGTTCAGTGGGTAACAATGAAGCGTTTGTGATAAGTGTAGTAACGTTACCCACACTGTTCTCAATACTGTACGGTTCCCCGGGGGTATCAACAAAGGCATCAAAGATGAGTCTTCTTATGGAGGTTATATTGCCCAGAAGAACTGCCACACGCCCCTCCAGTTCACGCTGGATCACTTCCTCGCTAATTCCTGCCTGCTCCATCACTGTTTTTATTTTATCCGAAAGATCTGACAAGGCTGCCGTAAGAGATACGTCTGCAGCCTGGGCCGCATTTGCAAATCTTATCTCATTGCCGTCTGCATCCTTAGTCGTAAGGAGCAGGGATAATATCATTTTTGCAAGACCGGTAAATGATCCGCTGCCGTCCATATTTCCGTCTTTATCCCGTCCGATGATATCCATGAAATCGGGAACCTTTGAACCGAGCACCCCGTAAACTATGAGATAAAGGACTCTCCTGTTATATGCAGGATGCCGCATTTCCTCAGTTTCATAAGCAGCAGTGCCTTCCTCGGCACCATATACCATAGCTCGGATAAAATCATATAACACTTCCCCGATGGAAGCTTCTTCGGGATTCTTGCAATATATTCCCAAGGTCTCCTTTATTAACCCTTTGTATTCCTCGGGAACTGCCTCATCCGCAAGCCCCATAAGTTTTTGTATCGCCGGGGATTCCTTATTATCAGCAATATATCTTGCGATCATTTCCACAGCCTGGTCCACTGTAAATGTCTCATGGCTGATGGGTTCTCCGGTGATAAATGTTAGTGTCTCCTCCATGGCTATGGCTACGGCCTCACCTTCGTCCGCAGCCCGGCCTTCTGCCTGCAGCTTTTCAGAGGCATCTGCCATAAGGCTGTATACAAGAGGCATTATAAATGTCTTTACTTCTGAAGATATCTGATCCTGTGCCCCTACATTTTTGATCAGTATAAAAAGCCCTGCAAGAGCCCTTGCCACCGCCTCATATCCTCCGGTCACATATTCCCCGTTATCCGGGATTACAGAAGCAGCAGCTGCCAGTTTTTCATTTAAAAAATCCACCATAGCCTGCTTCCCTGCAGCTTTTCCGTCAGGCACGGGAACCAGGTTCTTCACGTCGAAGGTCATGGTACGGAAGTCGTCCGGAGAACCGTTACTTTCATATTTTGCAAATAGCTCCGGATCCAGTACTGACAGAAAAGAGGTCATGTCAGCCTCGGGAATATCACCGTTCTTCTCCGGATCTACCACCGTGCCGTAATAATCAAAATCCCAGAGAGCGGGGAGCAGATAAGTCACTACATCGTAGCTCAAAGGGAAATTTTTTATCCCTGAAAACATTTCGTCTTTTATATTGACGGTACCTCCCCCTTCATAAGTATATGCCTCTCCCGGTGTATCAAATGCCGCATACTCGCCGTCCCGGGGGCCGGACACGGAAAGGAGTTCATTTTTTGACGCGCCGTCTTTTATGACTTTGGGGGTGGCGAATGTATAACAGTACACATCCTCCGGCGTGATACTGACATTCCCGCCGAAATAATCAATACCGCCTCCGGCAAAAAATCCTCCAAGAAGATTACTTACTCCTCCGCCGCGGCTGTGACCCGTTATCCAGACCTTCAGGTCACCTGAAATATTATTATCCTGAATGTATTTCTTCGTAAAACGCAGGTACTCGTCTCTGGCATCTTTGAATGAGGAATGCACATCACCCGCTCCTGAGGTGAAATTTCCTACCCAGCCTTTTTCATTACCCGTGCCTCTGGCTACGATAACAAGAAGTGTATAATCCTTGCCGCCGACGGTTATCTTTCTATGTCCCACCGTCGCTGCTGCGGGATTATCCACATTATTGTCATTATAATAATTATTTATGGCTACATCCTCAAAGCCCATGTCTGTGAGCATATTTGTGATATCGGAAGCATTCTCCGCACCGCTGTGCGTGTACCCTAAAACTCCGTCATCATACTTATTTGCCGATGCCATGGACAGCTGGGAAGATAAAAGAGCAAGATGTTCACAACCAAGGTAAGACGACCTCATAAAGCAGTCATCTCTGTAAATATAACTGTCCTCCAACTGTCTTTCGTCTTTTCCCGTACCGTTATAATTGTATGTGCCTTCTTTCACATACACCGGGTCAGTGGGTTCGGCTGCGGCAGAAGCCACCAGACTTGTACCTGTCACCGTACCGGTTACGGCAAAGATGACAATTTTTTTCAAAATGCCTTTCATAGTGGGTACACCTCCTTTGAACGAACGATCAGATTTTAATGAAACAGGCCGGAGATAACCGACAAATACTAACCAAAATCTTTTTTTAATCACGACATAATTTTATCACAATTGTGATCTGATGTATACAAAAAACCTGATTTTCTCCGTCTGTACATAAACCTAAACAAAACAAATTATTTCCTAGAAATCCTTAACTTTCCAAATTAATTGCCAAAAAAATTTTACAAAACCTCATGAAAAGCCCTTAAAATATGTGAAAATTTTGCGAACAGTTCTATTGATGTATCGAGGAGGGGTATGGTATACTGAAAATGTATAAGTATGCTTGTATTCTCTACGTATGGAATATGCTGAAAAGCTTCCTCTTCGTTTTCTTATGGGAGAGGAAACACCGTTTGGTAAAGAAGTCAAATATACCCGGTAATTTTCGTACTATTAAAGAAGACAGGCTGCTTAAATAAATAAACACCCACGCATATGGAAGGAGGTAATACGAAAAAAAACGATAGTACTATTTGATAAGCCATGGGAGGATCATATCAGACAGCGCAGCTGACTGTGTAGTAACGGGACCTGATCCGATCCCGGGGCGACGGAGTCCGAAAACCGTCGCTTCACCAGGGTTCGAAAAACCGGTTAAACGCAGTTATCCCGACCCGGTATATGTGCACGATATACTAACAGGGAGATAAGACTGCAAATTCGCGAAACGTAACACGTATAACACATGTTTTGATCAATTTTTGATAATGCAGAAAAATGAAAGTATTTTATTTTAAGCAACTTTGATAATTGAAAGCAATTTTAAGTAACTTAATTAATTGGACGCAATTTATTTTAAGCAACTTATGTAATTGAAACCAAATTAATGTAACCACGTTTAAACAAAACCAAATAATACATTCCCGACACTATCAGTGCCGGTCGGGCGCACAACCCTCACCCGGCACCGTCGCGATACAATCT
>CACZTF010000225.1 GCA_902784025.1 uncultured Lachnospiraceae bacterium | reverse complement strand
GGTCGTCCTTATTATCATAGGCTGTGCCGTATATCCTCTGGAGACGGGCTTTGTTCTCATCTCCCCTCCAGTACGCCATGGAAGAAGAAATCAGTTTGAATGCTTTTACACCCTTTGTGCTCATAAGATGGGGGCCGGCGCAGAGATCAACAAATTCTCCCTGCTCGTAAAAACTGATCTCCTCGTCCTCAGGGAGTTCCTCTATAAGCTCCACCTTGATAGGCTCGTTTTTTTCCTTCATAAGGGCTATAGCCTCATCCCTGGGAAGTGTGAAACGCCTGATCTCCAATCCTTCCTTAACGATCTTTTTCATTTCTGCTTCAATGGCATCCAGATCCTCTCTTGAAAAAGGATCCGTATCAAAATCGTAATAAAAACCGTCATCTATAGCCGGTCCTATGGTCACTTTCGCGTCCGGGTAAAGCCTCTTTACCGCCTGGGCAAGTATATGGGAAGCAGTATGCCTTAAAGCATGCAGTCCCTTTTCGTCCTTTGCTGTAAGTATGTTTAATACACAGTCCTTCTCCACCGGTGTGCGCAGATCCACTGCCTCCCCGTCAATCTCTCCGGCACAGGCCGCCCTGGCCAGACCTTCACTGATATCTGCTGCAATATCGCAGACTGACATTCCCGGGGAATATTCCTTTTTGGTTCCGTCTTTAAGTGTTATTTCCATAATGTATCTACCTCTGTTTTTATAATGATCCTCTGTCAGGAGATTTTCCTTTTTTGCAAGTTTGTTCATGCATTAACCAGAGGGATCGTGCAATCGTTTCAGTTTTCATTCATCACACTGTAAAGCTGAATGATTTTCAGAATGCCGTGGTGTTTACACATTCCTGTCATATATTATCTTGAGTCCTTTCATAAGCAGCATCTTATCAATGACTATATCGCTCTTACAGTGAGGTATCACCACACCTGCCAGTCCGCCCGTGGCTACTGTTATCACATCATCAGGCAGGGACAGTTCCTGTTTAAACCTCTCTATCATACCATCTATGGATGAAGCCGTTCCGAATATCGCACCGCTCCTCATACTGTCCACAGTGTTTTTCCCAACCACGTGCGGGGGAGGATCAAGACTTACATGCGGCAGCTGTGCTGTCCTTACAACAAGAGCTTCCTGTGATATCGTAACTCCGGGCATTATGACTCCACCGATATAAGCACCTTTTTCATCTACTACGGTAATGGTCGTTGCAGTACCCACATCTATAATTACAGCAGGTCTGCCATACTCATGATCTGCGGCTACTGCTGCCACTATCAGATCCGCACCCACAGTCCGTGGATCATCCATATGTATGGGAAGCCCCGTCTTCAGGCCCGGCCCCACTGTAAGGGGCTCCACCCCGATTATCATCTTTGCTGCCGCCCTGATAACATTTGTCAAAGGCGGGACAACGGATGATATGATGGCTCCCTTTATACCGGAAGGATCGATACCGTTCAACTCCAGCATGGATTTAAACACCATAGCATGCTCTATCTTGGTCTTTTCCGACTGGGTGGCAACCTGTTCCTCAAACAGTATCCCGCCATCATCCACACATCCCATAACTATAGTGGAATTTCCTATGTCTATAGCCAGTATCATACCGCCTTTAAAAGTATTTTTCTTCATTATTGTGAAAAAGGTCCTTTCCCTGTTGATAAAAAATATCAACAAGAACATAGTTATCATTAATTATATAAAAAAACACGATGTAATTCAATCTATAAATTAAAAAATAAGACACAGGAACTGCCTTGTCTTATTCTTAGATAGTTTTTTTCTTGTCATCTATAGATTATTATTTATATCTGCCTTTCAGATCATTATAAAAAATATCCAGAGTATCAAAAAAGGTCTTTCCCACGCTCTTTATATTAATACGTGCATCATTCCTGAGATAAGAACATACCACGGGGGCAGTCATCATGCGCCCGCCGTTGTCATATATGACTGCCAGCATCTCAACGTCGTATGCAAAACCGTCAATGCGTAATAATCGCAGAAAAGGCTTTATCTTTTCCGTCTTAAATACCTTCAGGCCTGTCTGGGTATCCTTAAGATCAAATGAAAAAAGCATATGCAGAAATTTATAATAACACATACTCATAAGCCGCCGGTATACAGGAAAATCCACATGGGAATCAGGATCGAACTTGCAGCCCGTTATCCCGCAAACAGTTTTGTCCTGTGCCGAACCCGATTCCAGTTTTTCCAGATAAATGAGTATCTGTGCCGGATGTATCTCCATATCTGCATCGATCACGGCGCAGTATTTCCCTTTCGCCATCTCCATGCCTCTGTGTATGGCATGACCTTTTCCTTTATTTGTTTTATAGCTGATTATTTTCAGTTGTTTATAGTCAGTCTTTAGTTTTATAAGCTGCTCCAGAGTATCGTCACTGCTCCCGTCGTTAACTGCTATGACTTCGAACTCCCCGGACAGTTTTTCCAACTCCCCGAAAAGTACGCTCATACTCCTTGCAATAGATTCGCCTTCATTATAAGCCGGAACCACGACTGACAGATAATATCTCTCCATAAATATACACCTGCCGTTTCTTGTCATCTATTCGCTGTGATCACTCTGCGTTAAATTTGTCCAATGCCTTTTGTATATCCGCCACAGACTCTATGATATAATCTGCCATATCATCAAAATCTTCCTTTTCGCTGACACCGCTCAGAACTCCTATAGAAGAGCAGCCATTCTGTTTGCCAAAAAGCATATCATTAAAGGTATCACCTACCACTGCTATCTCCTCTGACTTAAGTCCTGTGATAGCTTTGAACTCATCTATCATTTCTCCGTTTGGCTTGGGTTTTCTCGTGCCGTCATCCGCACCTATATAATCAAAGAACTCTATTATATGAAGCTCATTCAGGCAGCGTTCGGCAGACTCCTGCACATCAGCTGTGGTAAGACCTATAAAATACCCTTCTTTTTTCAACCCTCTGAGAAGATCCGGCATATCCGTAAATGTTTTATACACCGGCGTGGTATTTTTCATCGTATTATTGAAAAGATCCTTAATCTGCACGTATATGCTGTAAAGCTCTATAAACACATCATGATCCGTAAGAACAGAGCAGATATCCTCTGCGATCTCGCCATAGGACTTATATGCAAAAGCCCCTTTAGGATTTACCTTATCCTCGTGAAGCCCCATGCTCTCCAGCATCTCTTTCTCTATAGTTCCGTCATCATAGATCTCGATCTGCTTAATGAACTTCGGTATCACCTCACGGGCAATGACCGGCCAAATGGAAAAAAAGTCTATTATAGTTCCGTCTTTATCAAAAAGAAGTCCCTTTATCATGTTTTATCGTCTCCTTTTGTAAATGTTACATAAAAAACTAACTTTTACATGATAACACAAACATGAATGTTTTTCACTATTTATTTTCATATTGTTGTCTTCAATGCGATCATTAAATGATCCGGGCTTCTTCTTCCACCGGCTTACTTTGGCGCTTTTGCCCGAACTGGCAAGCCGCTGTCCGGTGTTTGTTTCTTATATTTCTCCGTTAAAAGAAAACAGGCCCCCGCTTTCGCGGAGGCCTGTTTTCTTTTAACGGAGAAAGAGGGATTTGAACCCTCGCGCCGGTTTCCCGACCTACACCCTTAGCAGGGGCGCCTCTTCAGCCTCTTGAGTATTTC
>CACZTF010000224.1 GCA_902784025.1 uncultured Lachnospiraceae bacterium | reverse complement strand
TTCACCGGGCAAATGTCCCCCCATTCCGGGCTTCGTACCCTGCCCGATCTTGATCTCGATCGCATCGGCATTCATGAGATTATCATCTGTGGCACTGTACTTATTAGGCACATACTCAAATATGTACTTATAGGAAGCCGCTCTCTCCTCAGGCAGAATACCACCCTCGCCGCTGCACATGGCGGTCTGCGCCATCGCAGAACCCCTGGCAAGAGCCGTCTTTATCTCTTTTGACAATGCCCCGAAGGACATATGTGAGATATACACCGGACTCTCCAGCACCATGGGCTGCTTTGCATTTTTACCGATCACGGTCTTAAGCGAAGGCCTCGCCTCTTCATCCAGCGGCGGCGGATTAAGCTGGTTTCCCAAAAGCAGGATATCATCCCATCCGGGCATGGGCTTAAGTGTGCCCATTGCCGCATCGATCCTCTCCCCCGATGCCGCCATCTCATGGATCTCGGCCATATACCTCGCCGAAGTATCATTGCGTGCAAATGCTTCATCATATGCCAGGTCACCTGCAGTCACCGGGCTTGTGGAATTACCGCTTTCTGTGTTTGCCGGAGGGTCATCCTCCAGTTTCTCAAACACCGATGCCGGCTGCTTACACACGGGACATTCCTTCAACTCTGAAAAAGGCTTTCCCTCCTTTTCTTCATCATACACATATCCGCAAACGGTACACCTGTACCTTGCCATCACATCACCTCCTTGACAGAATCATAAATATAAAAAAATTATAACACTAATACCCTTTAATTTCAATTATACAATATCAATTATTAGTATATACTAACCTGCAAAAAAGCCTTTCGTACCGGATCTTTTGCCATTGATCTTCTTCCCCTTTTATTTTTCACCTCATTAGGGTATAATGGAACGCAGATTATTTTTTGAATACGGAGGCTTTTTCATGAGCTCTTTTGATATAAACAAACCTTCACATGTGCATTTTATAGGTATCGGCGGCGCCAGTATGAGCGGACTTGCCGAAATACTCCTTACCAAAGGCTTTACGGTCACAGGATCGGATATAAACCCCGGTAAGGGTTGTGCACCCCTTGAAGCAAAAGGTATAAAGATCGGTTATCCCCAAAAAGCAGAAAATATCACAGACGATATAGATTATGTAGTATACACTGCCGCCATCGGTGATTCTAATCCTGAGCTTATGGAAGTACGCAGGCGCGGTATCCCGGAGATCACAAGAGCCGCTTTCCTCGGCATTATATCCGAGAGTTATCCCATTTCCATCGCTGTTTCCGGAACTCACGGAAAAACTACCACATCCTCCCTTATCTCCGACATTTGTATTGCAGGAGGGCTTGATCCCACACTCTCCATCGGAGGGGTACTGGAAAGTATTAATGACGGTATGCGTATCGGCAATTCCGACATTTTTATCACGGAAGCATGTGAGTTTACCGACAGTTTTCTGGAGCTTTCCCCCACCATTGCGACTATCCTGAATGTGGAGGCTGATCATCTGGATTATTTCGGGGATCTTGAGCACATAAGACGTTCCTTTAAAAAATTCGCAGACCTTATACCTGCTCACGGCACTTTGGTCATAAACAGCGATATAAAGGATTACACGGATTTCGTTCCGGCTTCCGGGGCAAATGTGATCACCTACGGCACTGATCAGGAAAAGAGCGACTATTTTGCTGCTGACGTTACATTTGACAAAGGCGGATGCGGAAGCTACACCCTGATGATAAAGGGCGAGGATCAGGGACGTATAAAGCTCTCTATCCCCGGAATGCACAATGTTTCCAACTCTCTTGCGGCTATCGCAGCAGCGCAGGCGGCGGGAGCCACTCTTGATGATGTCAGAATGGGACTATCCGTATCCACCGGTGCCCGCAGGCGTCAGGAGTTAAAGGGTGAGTTTAACGGTATTGCGGTATATGACGATTATGCACATCATCCGGATGAGATCGCAGTCACCCTTAAAGCTATGCGTCTTATGACAGACGGAGAGATCTGGGCTGTTTTCCAGCCCCATAACTCTTCCCGAACTATTGCTTTTTTACAGGAATTTGCAGATTCCATGAGGGAAAATGCCGACCACTGTATACTCATGGAGATCTACAACGACCGTGAAGCAGATGACAGTGTAAGCTCAAACGATATCAAGAACCTTATAACCGAAGCCGGAGGAGATGCCTGCTTCTTTGATGATATGGATAAGATCGCCGGATATATACGCAGTGAGGCAAAGCCCGGGGATATTGTGATCACCATGGGAGCCGGAATGATATATAAAGTAGCTGACGAACTGACGGGGAAGTAAGAAAAAATATGTCAGAAATAACACTTACAGCTGAATACGATACTTCATTCACCCTTGTTCCTGATGCATTTATCGACCGGTTCCTGCCGGAAGCAAACGGGGAATATATAAAAGTATATCTTTATGTACTGAAAGCTCTGCGATGCGGTTCTTCCGTAATCACTTCAGATATTGCCGATGCTTTGGAAAAAGAGGAGTCCGACATTTTGCGGGCTCTTAAATATTGGGATAAAAAAGGTGTAATAGGGCTGCAGTCAAGCGGTAAAAAAGTGACTGGCATTTGCATAAAAAAACCGGGACCTGCCGCCGGTGATCATAAAGAACAAGTTCCTTATCTTCCCGAAGAGGTTAAAAACAAAGCTTTTAGATCATCCCATACTCTTCCGACGGATGAGAAACCTGAAGACAAGCCCCTGCCTGAAGATGTTACATTGCTGATCACTGCTGCGGAAGGGTATTTTAACAGGACACTTACTCTTACTGACCGGAATATAATATTATATATGTATGACGATCTGGGGCTTTCTTTTGAGCTTATCGATTACCTTTTCTGCCGTGCGGTGGAAACAAAAAAGACCCAGCTCAGATATGTGGAAAAAGTCGCTTTATCTCTACACGAAAATGATATCGCTTCCGTAAATGATGCCATTAAGTATTTTGGAGAAGGCTCGGATCTGGTACATACCGTAATGCATGCTTTCGGACTTCAGTCCAGACGTCCTACAACTGCGGAACAAAAATATATCAGTAAATGGTCGGATACTTTCGGTTTCGACAAGGTCTTGATAGAAGAGGCCTGTTCCCGCTCTTCACTGAACACTAATTCCGGAAATTTTCAGTATGCTGATAAGATACTTACATCCTGGCACAAAGCAGGGGTAGGTTCCCTGGATGACGTAAAAAAACTGGATGAGGTGCATAAGGCAAATACCACCGGAACTCCGGCTAAGAAAAACAAGACAGCCAGGTCCACAGATTTTAACAGCTTTGAGCAGCGAAACGATAATATAGAGGAACTGGAGAAAAAAATACTTGGGGGGAACGACTGAAATGCCTCTTACTAATTCACAATACGACTCTATTCAGCGTGAATATTACGAAATCCGGGCAAATAATAAGCGTTTGCACGATAAACGTCTGGAAGAGATCAATGAGCTTACGCCTGAGTACCGCAAGCTGGAAGAGGAGATCGGAGAGGTGTCCTTTCAGGCTGCGGCAAAAAATCTGTCAGGGGAGACTGCTGGCACTGATACACCTGATCATGATTTTAAGACAAAACTCAGGTCATTAAAAAATAAGCAGAATGAGCTTCTCATATCCCTGGGAAAACCTGCTGATTATCTGGATCCGGTATATACCTGCCCAAATTGCAGGGATAAAGGATATACAGGCACGGTCAAATGTGACTGCTTTAAAAAAAGGGAACTGGAGCTGCTCTACCGGGATTCAAACCTTAAAAACATGGCTGGTGGATATACCTTTGAAGATTTTGATATCAGTCTCTATTCCGATAAGGATATAGATAAAATAACGGGAAAAACCGCAAAAGAGTACGCTGAAACGGCACTGGAGGCAGCAAAGGATCTGGTGTCAAATATAGATACAAAAAAAGGTAACCTGTTCCTGTATGGAAATACCGGTCTGGGTAAAACAATGCTATCCACCTGTATTGCAAATGCCCTGATCAGGACCACCCACAGCGTGGTGTATGTCACTGCTACAGAGCTGGTCAACAAACTGAACACTTTTGATGAGGATGTGGAAAGCTCGCCCCTTTTGGAATGCGACCTGCTCATCATTGACGATCTGGGAACAGAATACCTTTCCGATGTAAGCGCATCCAAGCTTTTTTACTGCCTGAACGAGCGGCTCCTCAGGGGAAGATCCTGTGTTATCTCTACTAACCTGGATCTGGCAAACATACAGGACCGCTACTCAGAGCGTATCTTTTCAAGGATAGTCAGCAGCTATAAAGTGATAAAGCTTTACGGAGAGGATCTGCGCACCGCGAGATTCAGATAAAGTAAGACAAGAGACTTCTCTCTGTATTACTCTCTGACTTTTTTTGACTTGACTCAGGAGATATAAGATTATATATTTTATATATTGTTCTGATCCGTAAATGATCACCATATAATAACGTGGTATATACCAAGAAGAAAAGGGACATTATTACAGCCTGTACAAATATCCCGCAAGACATTAAAAAAAATTAATTTCAAGAACGGAGGAGAAAAATGCCCAGAGACGAACGACACACACAATCCATCCCCTATGGTTCCTTGGGGATCATCCCCCTTAAAAGCTGCGAAGAAATGGGAAAGCGCGTGGACGAATGCCTTGTGCGCTGGCGCGCTGCACGAAACGACAATCCCCAGGTTTTTGAGACGGAAGGATACAAGAGAGACACTTACATCATTGATGCGCTTACTCCCCGCTTCGGTTCGGGTGAGGGTAAGGGCGTGATAAACCAGTCCATCAGGGGGCATGATCTTTATATCCTTGTGGACGTATGCAATTACAGCCTTACATATAAGCTTTGCGGTCAGATAAACCACATGTCTCCGGACGACCATTACGCTGACGTAAAGCGTATCATAGCTGCTGCTGCAGGTAAGGCACGCCGTATTAATGTGATCATGCCTTTCCTTTACGAAAGTCGTCAGCACAGACGTACAGGCCGGGAGTCCTTAGACTGTGCACTGGCGCTTCAGGAACTTACCGATATGGGTGTGGATAATATCGTCACATTTGACGCACACGATCCCAGAGTACACAACGCTATCCCCTTAAAGGGATTTGAGTCGGTTTCCGCTGTTTACCAGTTTATCAAGTATCTCTTGTTAAATGTGGGAGACCTTATCGTAGACAGTGACCACATGATGGTGATCAGCCCTGATGAAGGCGGTATGGGACGTGCTGTTTATTTCGCAAGCGTTCTTGGTCTGGACATGGGTATGTTCTATAAGCGCCGCGACTATACTAAGATCGTGGACGGACGTAATCCTATCGTGGCTCATGAGTTTTTGGGAACAAATG
>CACZTF010000223.1 GCA_902784025.1 uncultured Lachnospiraceae bacterium | reverse complement strand
GTTTTGCTGCTTCATTTTAAAATAATCATCAGCTATATTAAGATTCATGAGATAAGCCCTGAGAACATCAGGTAATTTGTTAAAGCTACTGTTTGCTTTAAGGTCACGTTCCTTTGCATTTATATAATTTGCAACCTTTTGCATATAATCAACACTTTCATATCCGGATATTTTATATACTTTTCCATCCAAAAGGACCTCTAATTCTGTTTTCTCTTCCATGCATAACCTCCTTTTATCAAATAATTATATATTGTCCTGTTCCTCTGTAGGAACAAAACTGTCATGCTCTTCTATATCAAGATTAACATCAATCCCTCTTGGTTCAACAGGAGTTGAAAAAACGATCTGTGTAGATGTACGTCCAAACTGCTGTAACTGCCCTATGAACGAATCCAATTCTAAAGTACTGGGAAATACTACTTTGAGGAGCATGGAGTAATTACCGGTAACACAATTACACTCAACTACGCTGGGACACCCCTGAACAAATGGATAGAATTCCGGTTTTCTGGCAGGTGCCACCTCCAAATTAATAAAAGCTGTAATATGATACCCTACTTTGAGCCTGTTTATCTTGGCCTCATATCCGTTAATTATACCTTCCTTTTCAAGTCTCTCTATACGTGCTGAAACAGCAGGAGACGACAGAAAAACCTGCTCAGCAAGGGATTTCAGGGGCATCCTGGCATTTTTCTGCAATAAAGTGACTAGTTTTTTGTCTATCTTGTCCATACATCCTCCGACATTATGATACAAAAATTTTGCTTTCAAAAATTAAGTATAATCTTATTTTTTTTCAATCGAGTGACATTATACACTTTATTTTTGGACAAATCAATGAAAAATTATATAAACTCTATTTTTTATAAATTATTTCCCCAATATTACTTAACTATTATAAGTTATACATACCATTCATGACTTAATAAAATGAAGCCAGTTCTTTTAAAAAAACAGATTTTGGGATCTGCTTGCTGCCGAAACTTCTGTGATGACTTAATATCAAATAGTCTCTGGCCCGTGTCATTCCTACATATAATAACCTTCTTTCTTCTTCTATCATACCTTTTTCAACAGCTTTTTTGTAAGGTATAATGCCGTCATTAAGATTCATTATCCATACATAGTCAAATTCAAGCCCTTTTGAAGCATGCAATGTCATAACATTTATATTACTTTTGTTTCCTGAATACTGTTGCAGGATTTCTTCTTTTTCTCTAAAACATCTTTTAAATTCAAGTAAGCTCTCTGCAGTTGAAAACCCATTTGAAAACTGGTAAAAAGCCTCCATCCTCTCATCAAACACACCATATTCACCGGAGTCTTTTACTGTTCTCTGTCTGAAATAATCATCTATATTGCAGGCATTTCTTATGAATCTGACCTGCATTGACGGTGACATATCCGAAAGTAGTTCCATCTTATCTTCCAGTTTTTTCAGATGATCTGATATCAATTTATCTGTGCCGGCATATTTATACAGATTATTTAAGGATGAATAATATTCTCCTGTATAACAAGATGATACTACATGACCGGGAATAAGACCTGCTGAAGCCCTAAAAACATTGATATAATCTGAAAGATCCGGTTTTTTTAGCGAAAATCTCATAAAAGATAAGATCATCTGCACCGAAGGATCATCGAATGGGTCATTATCTTTTAAAGCACTGTTAAATTTTATCCCCATACGTTTTAAATAACAGCAAACTATTTCCGATTCATAATTAGTTCTTGTCAGGATAGCAAAACTCTTTGTTTTATCGTATTTTTCAGACAACAAAAAAGAGCCTGTGGCGTTAAACTCTTTATATTGTGTCCTGTACTCTTTTATAAACAGACCTTGGTTATCTGACACATATTTGGAAATGATCGTTTTTTGAAATCGATCTTTGTTCTCTTTTATTACATTATTCGATGCTGAAGTTATCGTTTCATTGCAACGATAATTATTTTTCAGGTAATATATCTTATTATCCGGATATAGTAAATGAAATCTTTTTAAGATCGAGGGTGAAGCCCCTCTGAAAGAATAGATTGACTGGTCGTCATCACCTACAGCAAAAACATTATTTCCGCTGACAATATTTGTTAAAACTTTTAACTGCGGGAAGCTTGTATCCTGAAATTCGTCGATCATCAAAAAACTAAATAATGTCTTTTTCCTGCCGTTTGATGCTTTCTTTTTGAGAACAACATCTGCAAGATATGTCATATCATCAAAATCATAATACTTATATTTTTTTAAATAATCGTGATATGCATAATAGATCTTTTCAAACAAATCCTTTGAAATAAAATGGGTATCATATTCTTTTAGGAATTTGTGATGATCATTTCCTGAATCACTGATTTCCTCCAGACATGATTTGAAACGGGATATTTCCATACTAATATCGTGATACCGTTTCATATTCGGAACTGTATTATCGTTTTTATGATCGGAGTATAGTTTCAATAAAATATTTCTTTTAATATTTTCAGGTATAAGTGTGATATTATTATCCAAATCTTGTCGTATGATACGATAACATACAGAATGAATGGTAGAAAAAACAACACCGGTAATACCCGTCATATTAAAAAATCGTTTTTCCATACTGTTTGCCGCTGCCTTAGTAAACGTGACCACAAGGATCTCTTCAGGTTTTACTCCTTTTTTTATGAGATTGTCTACTCTGTTTACTATTACTGCTGTTTTTCCGCTTCCCGGTCCGGCAATACATAATGCGGAACCGTACATGTGCCGGACGGCAGCAAGCTGCTCGTTCGATAAGATCATTTTACCCCCTCTTATATTCTTTGATGTCAGACTCAAATTTATCTGAATGATCATTAATTATCTTTGATCAATTTGCAGCATGCTCTCAGGTTTATGTAATTATCAATTCTGCCGTATCTATAGCCTTACTAACCAGGTCATCCACGATTCCTTCCAGGTTTTTCTCGTGGCGCTCTATCCTGTCGAGGCGCGGCTTGGTTACCGGGTGTTTTGCTACAAATATGGTACAGCAGTCCTCGTAAGGCTGTATCGATGTTTCATAAGTCCCTATCTCTATCGCCTTTTCCACTATATC
>CACZTF010000222.1 GCA_902784025.1 uncultured Lachnospiraceae bacterium | reverse complement strand
TTTCACTGCCCCTTCCCTTTAGTCTATTTTCCAGTTCACTGACACTGGGTGGCATTAAGAAAATTAAAACAGAATCCGGATACTGTCTTTTAACATCAAGTGCACCTTGGATCTCTATCTCAAGGATAACGTTTTTTCCTTCTCTGAGACGTTCCTCAACATATCTTCGTGGTGTACCATAATAATTATTTACATAAAGAGCATGTTCTATAAGTTCTTCATTTTGGATCATAAGTTCAAACTCTTCTGTAGTCTTAAAAAAATACTCTATGCCTTCCCGCTCTCCTTCTCTTGGATCTCTGGTCGTTGCAGATACAGATAAAGCATAAGAGTTTTCATTTTCAGATATCAATTTGTTTATAACAGTACCTTTACCGGTACCGGAAAACCCTGATATAATCAAAAGAAGTCCTTTATCAACCATAAAAGCTTTACCCCTTTATTGCTATTAAGTATATTCAGTTGATTATATCAAATAATATGACAAAATACAATGATCCGTACTACATTTTTCTATCACTTCCGATGTATGATAATATCCGAACATTTTATAAATACATGATATTATTTATCAATAACACATAAAAAATTATTTTTATCTAAACCTCTCACATTCTGCCCCCTGTTTAATGCTGTTCTGATCATATCTATATCACATCTGTTTATTATTTCTCCCGCAACGACAAGAGGTATGCCGGGGGGATATATTAATACATTATCAAGAGATACTTTCCCCGACGAACATTCGAAATGTTCCCACTTGGATTCTGAACTGAATCGTTTTTCAAAAGCTTTATAAGGCAATAAGTGACAGTCATGAATAATGAAAGCATTAAAAACTGAATCATTTTTAACACTATACACGTCATCATTATCGAAAGAAATGTCTGTATCTTTACATGCATCTAAAAATCTATCATAATATTCTTTTTTATCGGCTATACTTGTCATAGAAACAACATATTTTTCAGCATACATTTCTGTCTGTATCTTATGATACGATAAAAAATGATCATATGCTCTTTTTCCATTACAGACCAACAGAACAATTTTGCCGGGATCATCTGAATTAAAAAGTCTGATGTTTTTTAATCCTGACAGACTATTTCTTAAATATTTAAGATCATCAATATGAGCATCAATATAATATGAAATTTTTTCAGAAGTGATAAGATCAAAACACATACTGATGCTTCCCATAAGTACATACGAAGGACTGGTCGTAGTATAAATATGCCAAAAAGCCTTTATACGGTCTCTGGGGATAAGTGTTCCATTCAAATGTAATAAAGCTGTCTGGGTTAGTGCCGGAAGTGTTTTATGCAAACTGTTTATAACGATATCGGCACCGGATTCAACAGCACTTTCAGGAAAAAAATCAGAAACACAAAAATGGGCACCGTGAGCTTCATCAACAAACAAAATAATATTCTTATCATGAAGAAAATCAGCTATTTCGCGTACATCACTAACTACACCTTCATAAGTTGGTGATGTCATGATAAATCCTCTGATCCCCGCGACCTCATTAATCACTTTTTTTACATCTTCAACGGTTATTCCCGTATAAATTCCGTTCTCGTCACTTTCAGGGTATAAAAAAACAGGGATAAGCTCCCTTAATATGATCGCATTTATTACGCTAATATGGCAGTTACGAGCAACTAAAACTTTGCTCCCTTTTTCAAAAGCGCCACACACCGCCGAAGTGATCGCTGAAGTAGCACCATTCAGACATATAAGACTTTCTTCAGAGTGATATATGTCTGAAGCTCTATCCATTTCAAATTTTAAAACACCGTTTGCATTATGAAGATCATCAAAACCATCAATTTCTGTAATATCTAAAGAATAAGGATCTGAAAATTCAAAAAGCCCTGTATTTCTTTTTCCACCGGGCATGTGCATAGGTATGTAATCATTTTTGTTATATTTTTTAAGTTTTTTTATTAAACTTTCCATTTCAGATGATATTACAAAGTATTATTTATTTTCTGCCCTTACTGTCTCTGTGTCCTATCGTTCCTTTGATCTTACCTTTTATTACCTCTGCTGATATTAAATGATCACCGTCTGCGAGCTTCATTCCCCTTACTCCGACGGCCGTTTTCTTTTTGGCAGGTATTTCATCCAACGGAAATCGCAGTTTGTATTTGTTTTTGCTTTCTAAAACAACTGTGTTTTTTTCCCCGTCTGTATCAATACTCATTTGACCGTTTTTATCATTTAAAAGAGCAAAAGAAGACCTGTGCTCATAGAGATTTATAACACTCAAAAGCTCATCTCCCTCGGATAGTTTTGTAGCAGCTATAGTACGTTTACTCACCACAAATTCCGCTGCAGAAACTCTTTTAACAAAAGCTTTTTTAGTAACAAAAAGAAGTGAATCTTCAGCCATTACAGCAGCTTCATCAAGATCCTTTGACAGGCACATAAATACTATGTCTTCAGATGATGATTTAAAATTGCCTATATTATCAATGGGAATGCCTTTGTCTTTTAGCTTCGTCTGAGGAATATCAGCAACATTAATACGATGCATATTACCTTTATCGGTAAACAGACATATCTTATCAGTGCTTAATAAATGCAAAACAGTTTTATTTTCAGAAACCGCTGTTTCACGGTTTTTATCGAAAACTGACCTGTCTATGGTTTTAACATATCCGAATTTATCCATAAGCATCACCAGTTCGCTTATTTCCACAGGTTTATCCGGGATGTATGCTGCCTGTGCATCATCAAGCTTTGTACGTCTCTCATATCCGAAATCTTTTTTGATCTTTTCAAGTTCTTTGATGATCACATTGACCATAGCTTTTTTAGAACCAAGGATTTTTTTGTATTCCTTAATTAACTTAAGGCATTTTTCATGATCTGCCATAAGCTGTTCTATTTCAAGACCTATCAATCTATAAAGACGCATTGAAAGGATCGCATCAGTCTGCTTTTCTGTGAAATGTAACTGTGAAGCATCCTTTTTTGACTTCTCACTTTTAAATTTTATACCATCAGTCGTACCGTTTATAAGACAGGCGCGCGCCATAGACTGATTTTTACTGCCCCTTAATATCTCGATGATAAGATCTATAACATCAACGGCTTTTATCAGACCTTCCTGTATCTCTCTTTTCTCTTCTTCCTTGTTGAGAAGTGTTGTATATTTCCGTGTATTGAGATTTATCTGAAAATCAGAATAGATATTCAATATCTCTTTTAATCCCAGGGTTTCAGGTTTTCCATTTGCTATGGCGAGCATATTTACGCCAAATGTGTCTTCCAGTTTGGTCTTTTTGTAAAGCAGATTTTTCACATAATCAAGATCAGCATCTTTTTTTAGTTCAAGAACTATTCTAATACCGTCTTTCGAAGACTCATTTGAGATATCAGTAACCTCTGTAAGCTGCCTGCTTTCTACAAGAGAATAAACATCCTGCATAAATTTAGATATATTATTTCCGATCATTG
>CACZTF010000221.1 GCA_902784025.1 uncultured Lachnospiraceae bacterium | reverse complement strand
TTGCATCCAGTACCGACTGCTTCATGGTAACTGATATCCTCTGATTATTAACTACCTGTACCTTTCCGTCATATTCACCGGCAAGGATCGATGCAGACTGGCAGGTTCCTGATAAGCCGCTGGACATAGGAATAAATACGACTTCTTCATGATCCTTTAGCAATTCGTCAAACATTTTCTTCATGTCACCCACGGAAGGTTGTGATGTTGAGATATCACTGCCGCCTTCCTGAAATTCAAAAAACTGTTTGTATGTGATATCTTTTCCCTCCAAATAGGTCTTACCGTCTATTATTATAGGCATTAATATCACATGTACACCCAGCGCATCTGCATCTTCCGGCATGATCCCGCTATTCGTATCAGTAAGTATCGCTACGTTACTCATATCTAATCTCCTTTGAAACTTAAGAGATCCTTTTATAAAAAGATGACTCTCAAGATTTTTACTTGAAAGTAATTGTATCACATCCTAAAAAAACAATCTATATGATTTTTTATCATTAGATGGATCAGATCATACAGGGATCTGATACTTCATGACTAAGATTCCCGAAGCTCTTTTCTCATCAGCTTAATAAAAAAGACAGGTTCCGTTTAAAGTTCCTGCCTTTTAAACACTTGACCGGTATTATCATCAGTCGTTTACGTCATCGATCTCCTGGGAAATTATATCACCTGTCTCCAGGTTGATGTCGTAACTGTATTCTTTGTTGTCTTTAACAAATTCTATCTCAAATTTTTTTACGCCATCATCCACATCCTGAGATACTTTTGTAAATTGAACATCATTCTCGGCAAAACCTGCTGCCTTAAGTGCTATCTCTTTAGCCTTCGCCTCTGTTATCTCGGCAGCATTTGATGCAGCTGCGGTGGTAGTAGCAGATGCTGTTGTGGTCTCTGATGCAGTAGTTGTTTCTGCCGCTGTTGTTGTTTCTGCTGCAGTAGTTGTTTCTGCTGCTGTAGTTGTTTCTGCTGCTGTTGTTGTTTCAGTAGCCGTACCACCGGACTGACTCGCACAGCCTGCCGCCGTAAGACCAAGTCCGAGTGCTGCTGCCATAATGATAATCTTCTTCTTCATAGTCCGTCTCCTTTTTCAGATCATAATGAACAATCCTTTGTTACATATATATTATAATTCCTATTTACTGTTAATACAATACAAATATGATATTTTATCTGATACTTCTCCTGTCCCCGGAATTTCTTTTTTGCTATCTCACAAAAAAAGTAGGCTGTCTGCGCTCATCCCTGTAATAGTCTATTATACCGCCCGCCGGGGCAGATCTTGCTATAACTCCGGAAAACTTACCGTTATATACAAATAACCCTGTCATGTGCGAATAATCTTTCCACTCACCGTCTCCGTACAGAAAATCCGAATTATATGAATCATATTGTTCGGCAAATTCCTGGCAAATATAATCAGTGCCATACACATCCGACACAAAAGCTTCCCACTCTTCCTGTGTACATTCCAGTCCGGCCTTCACACCATGAGCAGCATAACCGTCCCAGGGTTTAAGGATGTAGGAATCTTTATTTTTGATCACCGTATCTTTTTCTATACCCTTCCCGCTTAAAGGAAATGTACCCGGAATATGCTTTTTTATAAAAGCTTTCTCTTCATCATTTAAAAATAATGCTGTTCTTTCATGATGCAGGATATAAAAAGTCCATTTGTTATCTATGATATGAGTACAAAAATCTCCTGCAAGAAATACTTTTCCATCCTTCACTGCATTAATGAAAGGTAAAACTTCTTCTATGCGGTCTGTTATCTCAGATGTGACAGCCCTTCTGTAAACAGCATCCACAGGATGTCCCGTTCCTGAAATAAGAACGCCGTTTTCATATTTAAAGTTTCTTATATCGCAGATCTCACAATTAAATCCCTTTCTTTGGAAACGTCTGACAAATTCCTGGAATTCCCTCACCCGTCCCATGTCCAAAAAATCCACTATCGCGACATTAGGTTTCTTCCCCGGTGAAAATTCCGCATACATATTCATAAACTCGTGAACCCATGTATCGAATAATTCCATGGAATACATATCATATTTGTAAAGCATTTCCTGGTGTGCCGGATTATGTATCATCATTTCCGCCATAAGCCTGTCCGCATTCATTCCGCTGGATCCATCAGCATTTATTTCGCAAAATTTAAAATCCCCGGTATCCTCATGATAAAATATATCGAATCTTGCAAGAGGCAGATAGGATACGGGAGTCTTATTATACAAGATAAGCTCCTGAACAGCTGCTGAAAAAGGAAAGAGAGACCGATAATCCTCATTCTCCATATATTCCCGTATCACTTTTTCCATTATCCCGTAAGTTACGGAAACCAATTCCTCAAAACGTTTTTTGGTTTCATCAGAATAAAGCCTTGGTATAGAAAGAAGCTTGCCGTTTATCTCATTTCTGAAATTAAGAGCAGAATGCTCAATATCATCACGCATCAGTTCAGCAGAATCGATCATCTCATCATGATGTTCATTAATATATTTCCTGTACTCTTCTCTTATACTGAATATCTTGTCCATATGTTTTCCCTCTGTTTTCAAAGTTTGGATGCGGTTTATTTATCTTTAAACTCATTCCGGAGAAAACTCCTGATAAAGATCCCAACCGTGAAGATATCTCTTATCTTCATCACTCAGATTTCTCTCACACATATTAACTGCTTTTTCTGAAAAATCCCTTGCAGGCATACCGTATATCTTTCCGTCGAAGCCTTCCTCCATAAGGCTGTTTTCTGTTTCCCTTACAGCGTCCCCGTCAAGATCATTGTCATAAATGAACTTTTGCACATGATCCAGCACTTCCCCGGAGTACAAAAGCCCTTTTACAAGAGCACAAAATGAAAGTACTCCCTGCAAAGGCATCGCATCTGCCCCCCTTATTTCAAGGTATTTTTTTACACGAACATCCGGGAAAGGCATGGAAAAGACATGCTCCAGTTCTTTTTTATCAGGCTTCCGGTCTTTAAAAATCTCAGGAGCACATGCAGATCCCGTATATTTCTCTCCGTTTTCTCCCGGAAGAAATATGAGTGGTACACTGCAAAGATACTCCGCATAATCAATGAAACCGTAATCTTTTTTAAATACACCGGGAATAACACCGCACCTTGACGGATCAGTGCGGTTCCAGATATCCGTTCTCTTCAGTCTTGTCTTAACAGGCTCATTCTGAAACATCCGTACTCTGTCCGATATCAGTTTGAAAAAGGGGGTATAAAAATAGGCAGCCCGAAGCTTCCTGCTAAAGTCTTCTTCACTTACATAGTCTATGGAAACCTGGGTGGAAGCAGTGCCTCTCATCATCTCCCGGCCTCCGGTCCCTGTGGTTTTAAAATGCGCATCCATCAAACGGTATCTTCCCTTTGGTATAAGTTCAAGATCATCCACATGACTGACAGGCTGACATCCCAGAGTACAAAGATGTATCCCCATAGGTTTTATTATCTGTGTAAGTTTTTCATTAAAATCACTGTAAATGCTTCCTATCTTTTCTAAATCCGGTGTCGGGACTATACTTATCTCTATCTGGGCGGCAGGCTCCAGCGTAATATTAAACTGCGGCGTTATAAACCCCAGAATATCCTCACCGGTGATCGCTTCCGCTTCAGGATAGCATTCCATCAGTTTTATTATTATTTCTTTAACTCCGTTTTGTCCCCCGTAAGGTACGGAGACAGATGTATCATCGTAAAGAACAAAATGTTCTAGTTCGACTCCAAGATCTCTTTCTTCTGTTTTTCCGGTTTTTTTTATTCCGTTCCGTATGTATTCCGTAAATATATCCGTCAGATTTTTGAGGTCAGTATTTTTTAATGTCATTCTGTTTTATCCCCCACCTTTACCGGTTTTTAGATCCATACCTTTAAATATTATCACTAATGAGTTGTTTAAACAACTTAACCCCCGTCTTTTTTTACGTTTATAATATTCGATCGGTAAACAATCATCTCTATTTGTATAGTATACCGATTTACATATGTGATATAATCTGATCAACAACATTTTTTGATGATATTAATTCTTTAAAGGGGGAATACAAATTGGAGCAATATGATGTTACCGGCATGACATGTGCTGCCTGCTCAGGCAGAGTTGAACGTGCCGTAAAAAAAATCCCGGGAGTAACAGATGTATCCGTAAATCTTCTTACAAATTCCATGGGTGTTGAGGGGGATGTTTCTACCGATGATATAATAAAGGCTGTTGAAGAAGCCGGTTACGGGGCATCCTTAAAGACAGAAAAAAAAGCTGCTGCTGCCGAAAAAGAGAATGCAGACGATGCTTTTGCCGATAAAGAAACCCCTTTCATGTTGAAACGTTTCATAGCCTCTGTCGCCTTTTTGCTGCCTCTGATGTATATTTCCATGGGATATATGATGTGGGGATGGCCTCTTCCTGATATATTAGGTAAAAATCATGTGGCTATAGGTATAGTGGAACTGCTGCTTACTACCGTCATCATGGTTATAAACCAGAGATTTTTTATCAGTGGTTTTAAAAGCCTCTTTAAAAGATCTCCGAATATGGATACCCTTGTGGCATTAGGATCGGCCGCTGCATATGGCTGGAGTCTGTATGCGCTTTTTGCCATGACCGGAGCTGCTGCTGCCGGTGACCATAAAGCTGTCATGGAATATATGATGGATTTCTATTTCGAATCAGCCGCCATGATATTAACTTTGATCACTTTGGGTAAAATGCTGGAAGCACACTCAAAGGGAAAAACCACTGATGCCCTTAAGAGCCTTATGAAACTTGCTCCGAAAACTGCAGTGATAGAAAGAAACGGTACAGAGGTGCAAGTACCGGTAGACCAGGTTAAGCCGGGGGACATATTTATTGTACGTCCCGGTGAGAGCATACCTGCTGACGGAACCATCATTGAGGGGTCGTCTGCCGTAAATGAATCTGCGCTGACAGGAGAAAGCATTCCAGTTGATAAGGAAGCCGGTGATACTGTTTCCGCCGCCACCATAAACACTTCCGGTTTTATACGATGCAGTGCCGACCGTGTAGGTGAAGATACCACCCTTTCCCATATCATAAAAATGGTCAGTGATGCTGCCGCGACCAAGGCTCCTATAGCAAAGATAGCTGACAGGGTTTCCGGCGTTTTTGTTCCTACGGTGATCATCATAGCTGCTATTACTTTTTTAGTCTGGATCATAGTGAGCAAACAGTTTTCCTACTCCCTTGCCAGAGCCATTGCAGTACTGGTCATAAGCTGTCCTTGTGCTTTGGGACTTGCCACACCGGTTGCTATCATGGTAGGCAACGGCAAAGGAGCAAAAAACGGAATATTATTTAAAACTGCCGTTTCACTTGAAGAGGCCGGAAAAGTAAATATCATCGCTCTTGATAAAACAGGCACTATCACCAGGGGAGAACCGGTGGTCACGGATATTATCCCTGCAGAAGGCTTTTCAGAAAATGAACTCCTTACGATCGCATATTCCCTTGAGAGCAGATCCGAGCACCCCCTTGCAAAGGCTGTGAATACATTTGCCGCAGAAAAGGATCTTACCCCCGGAAACATAACAGATTTCAAAACTCTTCCGGGCAACGGTCTGAAGGGGTATTCCGGCGGTGACGAACTTGTCGGAGGAAGTATGAAATACATAGGAGAAATACTCCCGGGAAATGAATCTTTTATCCGGAAATGCGAGGAATATGCAAATGCAGGAAAAACACCTCTTGTTTTTGCAAAAAACGGACAGCTTGCAGGTATGATAGCTGTTGCGGATGTCATCAAAGAGGACAGTCCTGAGGCAGTTGAGCAGCTGCGAATGCTGGGGATGAGAGTCGTAATGCTTACCGGAGACAACGAGCGCACTGCAAAAGCTATAGGAGCCCAGGCAGGGGTAGATGAAGTCATTGCCGGAGTGCTGCCTGACGGTAAAGAAGAAGTTATTAAAAAACTCCAGGAAAAGGGAAAGGTCGCAATGGTAGGCGATGGCATAAATGATGCACCTGCCCTTACAAGAGCTGACATAGGCATTGCCATAGGAGCAGGAACCGACGTAGCTATAGACGCAGCTGATGTCGTGCTTATGAAAAGCGTTCTTTCTGATGTTCCTGCAGCCATACGATTAAGCAGGGCAACATTAAGAAATATACGTCAGAATCTTTTCTGGGCATTTATTTATAATGTAATAGGTATTCCTCTTGCTGCAGGTGTATTTGTACATCTCTTCGGCTGGTCGCTTAATCCTATGTTTGCGGCAGCCGCCATGAGTCTTTCCAGCGTCTGTGTAGTAACGAATGCTTTAAGGCTGAACCTGTTCGATCCATACAAAAGAAAAAACAAGGG
>CACZTF010000220.1 GCA_902784025.1 uncultured Lachnospiraceae bacterium | reverse complement strand
TATGAATTTCTTATCGTACTTTGCCTGATCGATAAGATCTACTATCTGCGCTCCGGACACTCTCGCCCCGTTATAGCTCAGATATGTGGTTTCGTCCATTATCCTTTCAGAGTTATTCGTATTTTCTGCTGAACTGTATCCAAGATTTTTGGAAACCTGTACTCCAAGGAATATGACTCCTGCTATTCCCAGTGCCACAAATATCCCCATTACTATTCTCATTGCCCCAGTTACTGATGAGCCCATATATGCCTCCAAATAAGATTGTATTTATTATATATTACACCTTTTAGAATAGCACAATTAGCATTTTAGGGCAATAAAAAGGAGCTGAAAAATGAATTCTCATTTCTCAGTCCCTATATGATCAATTATAAAAGGCAATGCTAATTATGTGGCTTTAGAGATTGGAAATCTCTTATCTAATTAGCATTGTTATAATATTCTGTCTCTATTTTTCTTGCTCCGGAAGCTCTTAACATCGCTTCGTATGCTTCCTTGTCAGCTCCTGCAGGCCATCTTTCCATCTGAAAATTTATATCTTTACATCCTTTTAATGAATTTTTTTCAAAAACAGGAAGATTGCCGTCTTTATCAGGTATTATTATTATTAGTATGGATCTTTTCTGGTTTGGAACTGCATTGGCTTTAAAGATTACATTTCCTATTGCATTTATAACACCTAATCTCTTGCAATCTTTAAAAGCATTCTTTTTTACGACAATCTTATTTGAAGCATTGGGATATTTGGATTTATCCATCCTGTTATCCAGCGTTCCTATAACTGCGCCTGCTATATTGGATCCCTTAAAAGCATTTTTTTCAATTACGGAACAGGAGTCGGTTTTTTCAAAATAGTAAGTGCCTATATGAATGAATTCTCTTTTTGTTTTTATCCCGGTTATCTTGTATGTTCCATTAGCTAATGGAGTTATGTAATGTTTGGTTTTGTCCCATATTGCGTACATTTTTTTTCCGACAGTAAGTGTCTTTTCAACCCCTTGTATATAATATGTCTGCTTTGCTGCGGCGGAAGCCGGTGCTGTAAAGTTTATGATGATAAAAAGTGCCATCAGCATGGCTGTGATGATTCTGAATAATCTTTTCATATATTTTTTCCTCCAAAAAATATGCGACTGTTTCTTATGGATTAATTATATCATATCGTAGCGCGATTGTCTACTTAATCCTGTTTTTTAGTGTATTTTATACACTTTATACACTTCTATATTAAAAAACGGAAATTCAAACTTGTTGAGGGGAATCATTTTGATGGGCATGATTGATGGTTTTAATTGATGGGTGGTTATTTAGAATATTTTATGTCGTTATAACGTAAAGAGAGCCATCCGGCTCTCTTTCTGATATATAAGTGAAGTTCATTTATCCTTTTTATTTTTGATACCATCATCGTCATCATTCAGTTTTCTTCCAATAAAATGGTCCCCATTTTTATGTGTCATATGTGTTTCATCTTCGGAAACCCATATGTCAGTATCCCAGGCTATTCGTTTATATACCTGGAGCATTTTCCTTGTCGTTGAAAATGCAGTAATAAAAGCAACTTCAATATCAGGTGAGACATTTAGCGCCTTCTTTATTTCTTTGACACGATCCACGTTAAATTCTCCTGTACTGCTATATGCTTCTATCAAGAGTAAACGTTTTTTATCATTGTCGAATAAAACGATATCAGGTATCTTCGCTGTTTTATCAAAAACATCTATACCAAGCTCTTTCATTCGCTCATCATTTTTACAAAGATCCTTGTCTTTGGTATCACCTATATATAACAATTCTGCTTTTGAAGAAAAGATTCGAGCAAACCTCTCCAATATCAGCTTCTGCAACTTGTTATGGGCTGAACGTCCAAGATGAAAACTGAGTCCGTTATAATCCACCTCATATCCAAGATCGATGTCTTTTGCCTGTTTCTGCAAATCCGAATATGTCTGATGATTTTCTAAATAAGCAGTAAGGTAATCTTCCCAATCAGGATCCCCATAATGTCGAAATAGTCCTGCCGCAACAGATGTAAATCTGTAAGAATTGTTCTTATCATTTGTGGGGAGCCCTGGTTTTGCTTCTAATATTCCAGCTACTATCCATGGGTATACCGTATCCTTTCGGAATGATTCCCTCGAATTTTCACTATAATCGCTTTTATCAAGTCCGGCTTTATTAGGATAATTCGCGTTTATATAAGCTATCATATCGTGGGTGCCCATATATTCCTCACTGATTTTTTTCCATTTACCACTTTTTACACGGGCAAGTGCAGCAAATATCATTACGCTGCGAGGCCTGTACAATTCTACAGGCATACCTATCGCACGCAGAATATCCCTTGCTTCATTCAATTCATCATAATTGTACTTATCAACATTTTGTTTCATACCGCTATACTCCTGACTGGTAAATAATTTAGTTCGCTGGCATTAACCTGTGTACTTCCATTTAATAATCTGAAAAACGTATCGTACTCAACTGAAGATAGAATTGATTGTATCCATTCAACTTCCCCAGACGTCAGAGGTTTGCCATCTTTTCTTGCTACATAATTAACATGGTTTTCCACCGAAATGAACGGGGTCTCCCCCTGCCGGTAATAAATACAGGATTGTATCCGCCTGTTTTCCTCTTTAGCAGAAAGACGTTTGACCAGAACCGTATTTT
>CACZTF010000219.1 GCA_902784025.1 uncultured Lachnospiraceae bacterium | reverse complement strand
GTGCACGTATGAGAAGAGGATATCTTTACAGCAAAGCAAAAGAACTGGGATGTAACAAGATAGCTCTTGCACATCATTATGATGATGTTATAGAGACTATTCTTATGGGGATGCTTTATGGTGCACAGATCCAGACCATGATGCCTAAGCTTAAAAGCACGAATTTTGAAGGAATGGAGCTTATAAGGCCATTATACCTGGTCCGCGAGGACGATATCAAACGCTGGAGGGATGAAAACGGTCTGGAGTTCCTGCGGTGTGCCTGCAGGTTTACGGATCATTGCGGAAGTGATGAGAATGCATTTGCAAAACGGGAATTGGAGGATGTTTCAAAAAGGCGTGAAACTGCAAAGATAATCAGAGAGCTGAAAAAGATAAATCCTTATATAGAAAGCAATATTTTTAAAAGTATGGAAAATGTTAATATTGATACGGTTATTTCGTACAAACATAAGGGTGAAAGACATACTTTTTTAGATGATTATTGATGAAAATGACCAGCGGAGGATTCCATATGACACTTCAACAGCTAAGATATGCGGTTACTGTAGCTGAACACAGATCTATAAACAAAGCAGCAAATTCGCTTTTTATAACCCAGCCCTCATTATCAGGTTCTCTGAAGGATCTTGAGCAAGAGCTTAATATGCAGATATTTGTAAGGTCAAACAAAGGGATAACAACAACTCCCAAGGGAGAAGTGTTTTTGGGATATGCAAGGCAAATGCTTGAATATTATAATATCATCGAGAATAAATTCGTTTCGAAAGAAACGTCAAGAAAATATTTCAGTGTTTCCACCCAGCATTATTCATTTGCAGTGGAAGCATTTATCAAGCTGGTAGGTGAGTTCGGTACGGATGAGTATGAGTTTGCCTTTTATGAGACAAAGACTCATGAGATCATCCAAAATGTTAAGATGCTTAAAAGTGAGATAGGTATCCTATATCTGAATGATTTTAATCGTATGGCACTGACAAAAATATTCAGGAGAGAAGAACTTGAGTTTTTACCTTTATTTGACAGCAGCATATTTGTTTATCTGTCAGCAGACCATCCCCTGTCCGCTTCAAAAAAACTATCTATAGACCAGCTTTCTTCTTACCCCTGTCTTTCATTTGAACAGGGAGATAAAAATTCTTTTTATTTTGCGGAAGAAGTTTTGAGTACACTGGATTATAAACGTATTATTAAGGTAGATGACAGAGCAACAGCTCTGAATTTTATGAAGGGATTGGGGGCATATACATTTATTTCGGGGGTATGGTGCAGAAATCTGATAGGATCAGGATATAAGGTCATACCGCTGGATACAAAAGAGGTAATGACTGTCGGTTATATAAAGCAGCAGAATATGAAACTCAGTATCCTTGCGGAGAAATATGTAAATGAGCTAAAAAAATATTCGGATAAAGTGATAAAGATATCAGAAACTGAATGTTGAAAGGAGAATATAGATTGGATGACAAGCGGTTTGCGTTACTGATTGATTCAGATAATATATCTTCAAAGTATATTTCTGTTATCATTGATGAGATGACCAAGTATGGTACGGTTACATATAAGAGAATATACGGTGACTGGACCACACCCCAGTCGGCGAAGTGGAAAATAGAGCTTATCAAGAATTCCATAACGCCTATACAGCAGTTCAGGTATACTGTTGGGAAAAATGCTACGGATTCTGCCCTTATAATAGATGCGATGGATATCTTGTATACCGGGAATGTTGAAGGTTTTTGTATAGTCTCAAGCGATTCTGATTTTACAAAGCTTGCAGGAAGACTGCGGGAGTCAGGAATGGAGATAATAGGTATGGGAGAGAAGAAAACTCCCAGATCTTTCCGTGCAGCCTGCTCGGTTTTTGTAAGCCTGGATCTTCTTGTGGAGCAGTCAGAATACGACACAGGTTCAGATACAGAACAGACGAAACGTTCATTTAAAAGGACATCTTCTTCGTCAGATTTTTCTTCTGAAAGTATAACAACAGAGACGATAATACCTGATGATACAGGGTATCGTGCAACGCCTGATGATGAAACTGCTTACGGGGATTATACTGATGACAGACAGACGGAGTTTTTGCATCAGAGTACTGTTGAGAGGGATAGTATCCAGATAATCGCAGATAACGATGATAAAGGCCATACAACAGAGCTGGGAGAGATAGCAGCCC
>CACZTF010000218.1 GCA_902784025.1 uncultured Lachnospiraceae bacterium | reverse complement strand
AGTCACTGCGCTTATGATCTATGACAGCATCCGCCTCCGGCAAAATATATAGCCTTTCTTCACCGCTTATCTCGTAAGGAATATCATGATGATCCGTAACTATTACGGTAAGTCCTTTCTCTTTAGCATATTTTACCGCATCTCTTGCGGATATTCCGTTATCACAGGTTATGATGGTATCTTTGCCGTCATTAACAGCATCGTCTACTATCCTTTTGTTAAGACCATAACCATCCGTTTTGCGGTCAGGGATATCATAATCCACATCTGCCCCCAGCTCCATGAGGGCCATACACAATATAGAAACGGAACATACGCCGTCTATATCATAGTCGCCCACGATGCGGATCCCTGCTCCCTCATCACATTTAGACATGATGATGCCTACTGCTTTTTTCATATCTTTCATAAGAAAAGGATCATAAAGATCGGAATAGTCCGCATTAAGAAACTCATCTATTTCTATGTCACCTGTTATATCTCTGTTCCGTATTACCCTGGCAATGACCTTGTCTATACCTAATTTGGAAGCAATACTGTCAAAATCTGCTTTTTTTGTGTGGACCATCCACATTGATCTGTCCATTACGCATTTCTCCTGATTCTTTTCTTTTTCGTGATCCCAACTGTTTTAAACATTATATATTTCAAAGATAACTATCTTTGAACCTGTATCACACTCCTGCAGCCTTCAGCATTATCGCACATTCCACACGTTTCTTCTGCATTGCACATCCTACCTCATAATTTCCGTTCAGATCTCCTGTGAAATTATAAGAATTTGCTGCACACCCTCCGCTGCAAAAAAACTTTGCAAAGCATTCCCGGCATTCCGGCTTTGTATATACATTGCTTTCACGGAATTTATTTCTGAGTTGTGTATTTGTCACACCGCTGTCCACGTCTCCCATCTTCATACCGTCTATACCCGTAAACTGATGACAGGGATAAAGATCACCGTTTGGTATAACGGAAAGATATTCACATCCGGAACCACAACCCTGAAGTCTTTTGGCGACACACGGTCCGCCTTCAAGGTCTATCATAAAATGAAAGAAATTAAATGATCTGCCTGATCTCTTCCTTTTTACCATCTCTTTAGCAAGATGATCATATTGTGCCAGGATCTCATCAAGATCTTCTGTCCTTATGGCATAGGGTTCATCCGGCCGGGCAACAACCGGTTCTACTGATATCTGTGAGAATCCCTGGTCTGCCAGATGCAGTACATCCTCAGCAAAATCAAGATTGTTACGTGTAAAGGTACCTCTTACGTAATAATTTTTATCTCCTCTGCTCTCTGCAAATCTTTTATATTTAGGAAGTATTATATCATAAAGACTGCCTTTCCCGGAGCGCAGAGGACGCATACGGTCATTTATCTCCTTGCGGCCGTCAATACTAAGGACTACATTAGACATTTCCTCATTTATGTAGCTGAACATATCATCATTCAATAAAAGCCCGTTGGTGGTAAGGGTAAAACGAAATTCCTTATCCGTTTTTTTCTCAAGTTCCCTTCCGTATGATACTATCCCCTTTACAACTTCAAAATTCATCGTGGGTTCGCCGCCGAAGAAATCCACCTCCAGATGCTTTCTGTTTCCGGATTCCCGTACTAAAAGATCAAGAGCTTTTTTCCCGGTCTCAAGACTCATCATCTCTCTTTCTCCATGATATTCCCCTTTGCCTGCGAAGCAGTATTCACAGGCAAGGTTGCAGTCATGTGCTATATGAAGACAAAGGGCCTTTACCACAACAGGTCTGTCAGCAAAACTCTTGAGATGCGGCATATAAATATCCTTTGTAAAGAGCCGTCCTGAATCTATAAGCTGACAGACTTCACTGCAGCCTTCACTTATCTCTTCCTTTGTAAATTTACCGGACAAGGCTTCTGTAATCTCTTCTTCTGAAGTTATGCCAACCTTTCCGTCTTTAATTAATCTTATTATCTCATATACAAGATCATCCACCACATGAACGGCTCCGCTGTTCACGTCCATTGCAATATTATATCCGTTATTTTTAAATATATGTACCATTTTACTTATCTAACCCTATATTTTTAAATTATTATATCCGTTTAGTGATCATGATAGGCTAAAAAGAAAAAGAGTGCTTGAACAAGCACTCCTTCAAAAAACGGAATATCAGATCATTTATTCTCTTCATTCTCGCAGTTCTGATTTCCTACCGTGCAGGATGTCTTGCAGGCTGACTGACAGGAAGTCTGGCACTCACCGCAACCGCCATGCTCAATTGTATCCTTAAAAACACGATCATTAAGTGTAACAACATGCTTCATGATCTATAGCCTCCTAAACAAATCATACACGTGATTATATCATAAGCCTCCGTCCGGGGCAACTGATATTTTATTCAGCATCTTCTGCTTTTTCTTCAACTGCTTCTACAGCTTCTTCCGCCTTTTCTTCAGCTGCTTCTACAGCTTCTTCTGCCTTTTCCTCAGCTGCTTCTCCGGTCTCCTCTGCTTTTTCTTCTGCATCCTCAGCAGGCTTTTCCTCTGTCTTCTTTTCGGTCTTCCTGGCAGGTGCCTTCTTAGCCGTCTTTTTCACGGCCTTTTCTTCCTTCTTTTCCCCGGCTTCCGCCTTACAGGGTGCTTCAGGATGCGCTGTTATCTCCATACCCAGCTTACCTTTTGCGACATCACATACATCACAAAATGCATCAAACTGGTTAATAGCCATTTCTGAGAGAACTTTTCTGTTAAGTTCTACCCCTGCAAGCTTAAGACCATACATAAGCTTGCTGTAGGAAAGTCCGTTCAGTCTTGCAGCCGCATTCAGTCTTGCTATCCAAAGCTTTCTGAAATCTCTCTTCCTCTGCTTCCTTCCGATATAACTCTCTGCGAGAGCTCTCATAACAGACTGTTTTGCTACTCTGTATTGCTTAGATCTTGCTCCCCTGTAACCTTTAGCGAGCTTAAGTATTTTTTTATGCTTTCTCTTGGCGTTCATACCGCCCTTTATTCTTGCCATTTTATCTCCTCCAAATACTAATAACGGGTGTGATCATTATCATAACTCTCGAAACAAACGATCATCAAAATACACTTTTGCGTATATTTGTCAAACACATCCCCATACAGAACTTTATCACTGTCTCGCATTAAAGATACGGAAGTATCTTCTTCATTACGGGTGCATTCGTTGCATCGGTAATAGCAGACTGTCTTAAATTTCTCTTTCTTTTCGCAGTCTTCTTTGTAAGAATATGACTCTTGTTCGCTTTCATTCTTTTGAGCTTTCCGGTAGCTGTAGGCTTAAAACGCTTTGCAGCAGACCTTTTTGATTTCATCTTCGGCATGATAAACCTCCCAAATCACTTTACTTTTTCTCTGTTAAAAACATGGACATAGTACGTCCTTCAAGCTTCGGCTCCTTCTCCACAACTGCGATATCGGAAAGGGACTCTGCAAAATCCGTAAGCACATGCTTGCTGCTGTCTATATGAGCCATTTCTCTTCCTCTGAAACGCATGGAAACCTTCACTTTGTTTCCTTTTTCAAGAAACTTCCTGGCAGCTGCAGCCTTGGTATTAAGATCGTTCGTATCGATATTCGGTGAAAACCTTACCTCCTTGATCTCTATGACCTTCTGCTTTTTCTTTGCTTCTTTTTCCTTACGGGTCTGCTCATAACGGAATTTTCCGTAATCGATAATCTTGCATACGGGCGGCTTAGCAGACGGTGCGATCTTTACAAGATCTACTCCAGCCTCTTCCGCAAGCTTCATGGCTTCAGCCGGTGACATTATACCGAGCTGCTCGCCATCTTCACCGACGACCCTGACTTCTCTGTCGCGAATCTGTTCGTTAATAAATAAACCGCTAATTGCTTTTTACCTCCCAAAATAAAAAGATGGACACAATATTAAGCATCCACCTTCATATCTGACCGGAATATAACACTCAACAACCGATACCGGTCATTCCGGTGTCATTCCGTATAAGACTTTATTTCACAACCCGAGCCGGCAAAACGTCTGAGGTGAGAGTGGATACTCTGCTTGTTTGTTTTTACAACTTCCGTATTAAACCATAAAAAACCGATCATGTCAATACTTATATTTTTCCGTATATCATCTTTAATGATATCATTTGTTTTTTTGACGCCCGGTACAAATCTCCCCGGGGTAAAAAGGTTATTTACAAACATCTGATTATGTTATAATATTAACACATGATAGTGATATCTATGTTTTGTACGCATATTTTTGTACATATGTATCAGTTGTAATCATAAAAGGGGGTTAATATGGAAAATACAGAATACAAAACGGTTCCTGCCGGTTCAGGACTGGGACATGCTGCTGCAAGCATGATCTTAGGTATCATCGGCTTATTATTTCTTCTTACAGGGCTGCCGTTCCTGTCACTGATCCTTGGTATAATAGGTGTAGTAATGGCTTCTGCCGCCCGAAAAAGAGGAAGTATCAGCTCTATGGCTACAGTAGGTTCTATACTGTCCTGGATAAGTATAATCATAGGTGTGATCTTTACCATACTGTTTATAATGATCATAGCCGGAATCCTCGTTATGGGTGGATTGTGGTTCACAGGCATAGCACATCATGGTGTTCAGGGCATACAGACAACCACTTCTGCCTATACTACTATATAAAAAACGCCGGTTCTGCACGGAACCGGCGTTTTTTTCAAGCTCTTGTCAGGAAATAACAAAACATTTACTCCCCTCTTTCCGGATATCATTTTTATCATGCTGTTAAATCATTACAGTAATAGTGATGAACAGAGTATCCGGTCACTCATTTCTTCTTTGTTTTATTTTTTCCTTCCGGAAGCCAAACCCTTAATGTTGCTATAAGCTTCTCCTTTTGCGTATTATCCATACGGGAAACCAGCTGTAAGATCTCGTTATCCAATGCTTTTTTCTGATACGCAGCATCAACATTACCTGCAAGATAATCCAATGAAACATCTGTAAGTTCTGCATAAAACGCCAGCATACGCAGTGTCATCAGATTCCGGCCATTCTCTACATTGCTGATGTAACCCGGGGTCACGTCAAGTGCTTTAGCGACCTCCTCCTGGGTAAGTCCGTTTTCGATCCTGAGCTTCTTTACCTTTGCACCTAAATTTTCATCCATAAAATAATCTCCCTTCCTGCAAAAGCAGATCAGTTCATGTATAATAACAGACTTTAGCTGATTATATCACATCTTTTGCAAATTGTTTATATCTATTATAAAAAAAATTTATAAAAAAGGCAATCACTTTTTGTTTTCCCTATAACGGACAGTAGGATCAAATATCTTTTTTCGAAAAGCATTGAAAAAGGGTTGTTTTTTCACGATAAACTGCCACCTCATTTTTTATAGCTTGCTTTTGATTTTATATCTCTTTATATCTTGTCAGAGTTTTTATATCTCTTTATATCTTTAGTCAAGGCGCAGCTAAAACGTCCACACTATTTCCTCACCGATATCAGCTCCTGCGGTGGTGCTTTCTCCTGGGCAATTACCTCTAACACCGGCATTTCCTTTCTGTATATGTTATCGTACT
>CACZTF010000217.1 GCA_902784025.1 uncultured Lachnospiraceae bacterium | reverse complement strand
CTGATCGGAATATATGTAAAGGAGGAATTGAACTATGTTATTTTTTAACCTTCAGTTATTTGCCCATAAGAAGGGTGTAGGTTCTACAAAGAACGGCAGAGATTCAGAATCAAAAAGACTTGGCGCCAAGAGAGCGGACGGTCAGTTCGTATTGGCAGGAAATATACTCTACAGACAGCGTGGCACCAGGATCCTTCCCGGAGTGAACGTGGGAAGAGGCCGTGATGATACATTGTTTGCACTTGTAGACGGAACAGTTAAGTTCGAGCGCAAGGGAAAAGATAAGAAACAGGTATCTGTATATCCCAGAGAGGCTGCAGAGGCGTAAAAAAAGAAGAGCCGCATGTGATGAGGCTCTTTTTTTGTGTCTGCCGGAAGCTCCGGGTATCAGGGCGTGTAACCTATCTTATCGGCAAGCTCTTTTTCTATGATAACTGTTGCATCACGATGCATACGCATGAACGTGGCAGGGCACCGGGGATCGATCTTGTCTTCTATGAGAAGTCTGCGGGCAGCTTCTTCTTTGTTACCGCCTATTATCATGAGCAGTGACTGCGCCCGCATGATATTTCCCATTCCCATAGTAAGGGCTTTTGTGGGTACATCCTCTTTTGTGGCAAAAAAACGCTTATTTGCTTCTATAGTAGAGTCATCTAAAGTTTCCTCATGAGCCTTATCATAGAGGGTATCACCGGGCTCATTAAAGCCGAGATGTCCGTCCGGGCCGACACCGAGCACCTGTATGCGTATGTCTGTCTTATCAAGTATTTCATTAAACTCTTTAAGATTTGCCTCTATATCACCGGTACCTTTTGCCACATATGTTTTTTCTTTATCTATATTAATATGATCAAAAAGATTGTCGTTCATAAAGTACCGGTAACTCTGCTCATGGGTGCCGTCTAATCCCACGTATTCATCTAAGTTTACAGAGCTTATGCCCGAAAAATCAAGGTCTTCTTCCTTGTGGCGTCTTGCCAGTTCCCTGTACATTCCCACAGGGGATGAACCTGTGGCAAGGCCTAGGGTGCAGTCCGGTTCCTCACGGACTACTGATTCTATCAGGTCTGCAGCCTTACGGGCGGCATCTTCGGGATCGTTTGCAACTATTATTTTCATTTTGTACTCCTTTCCAGTAAGCCGGATAACATTGTCTTTTATTACAGGAATTACATTTTTGATAGTAAACCAGAAAAACCACTGTTGTCAAGAAAAAAGTGCAGTCAGACAACTGCTGTTTCATAGGGAGCGGAGGACATTATCGCGGTATTTATGTAAATCTGATAGAGCCGTGAACAGATTGAAAATGTGTATTTACGTGAGGTTTTTTTTAGTGTATTATTCAGTTATGACAGATAATGAAAGAAAAACGATCCGGGAAATGAGATTTCGTGGATACGGCTACAAGCTGATCGCCCGGACTCTTAAGATGAAGAGGGATAAAGTAAGGGATTACTGCAGATATCACGGTCTGACGGGAAGTAAGGAGGACTATATGTCTGTGCTGCAAAAAGAGGCAGAGGAAGGACTTGTGTGTAAGAACTGCAGGCTTCCGCTGGTCCGGTCTTCCGGCAGACGGAGTTCTTTTTGTTCAAGAAGATGCAGGGAAAGATACAATAAAAATCAGAATGAAGACAATGGCAAGGATGTAACATGAATTTATTTATGCGTTCTGTGGGGTTTAAAGGATACAGCGCACACGATGAGGATGCACTCATACGCCGTGCGATAAGTGCAGGCATAAAATCCGGTAAGATACTAAAAAATAATAAGCATGAAAAAGCCATGATCGTATACGGTATCAGTCCTTCTGCCGGAGTGGGGATATACGGTCATATGTCCGGAGACAGGTTTGTATATGACACACATTTTCCGTATCTGTTTACAAACAGGAGTGTTAAGGAAAAAGAGATCACGGTTTTTAAAAGCCTTACCAATGAAAACTTTTGCGGTGTGGCAGAGCAGGCGGGCGGGGACATCCCGAGGGTTTTTTTTGTTTCAAATCCCATTGACATGCTTTTTGAGATAGACAGCAGAGGTACAGGTGCAGATTACGATTATAAGACTGAAGGAGACAGTGCCCTGAAGCAGATCGTACTAAATGATATAAGCGTTTCCTACTCGGGTCTTGCTATTGCAGCAAGCGTCCTGCTTGCTGCATATGACAAAAAACAGTTTTTCGGAAATGACGGTGGGAAGGAAACTGCGGGCGCGGTTGCGGGACTTGAAAAAGACGCCCCCCCGGAAGCGGTAAAGGACAAAAAAACCATCAGGTTTGATACGGAAGCCGGGAAGAGGGAGTTTTCTCTCAGGAGTAATTTAAAACGTGCTGAGACGGAAGATATATTATCTATAGTAGATACTCATATTTATCCCGGCGGACAGGTGGGAGAAGGTTATGTAGTCCTTGCCAATATAACGGGTATCCGGGAGGAAGAGAATATGATCACCGGACAGCGGTTTTATATCATGACTCTTCAGATGAACAATGAGACCATTGAAGCCGCCGTGAACACTGCCGATGTGATAGGCGAGCCAAAGGTGGGACGGCGTTTTAACGCCCGTATGTGGCTGCAGGGTTATGTGATGTGAGATGATCCGCTGGTTCCGGTTCGGGATTGACCATCTGGACCAACTATGATAAAATCCTTTGTGTTGTGTCCGTATTTTCAGGATACACCATTTTGTTCCTGTAGCTCAGCAGGATAGAGCGACCGCCTCCTAAGCGGTAGGCCGGAGGTTCGAATCCTCTCAGGAACGTTCATGATAATGGAGAAGCCAGATATTTATTCCGGCTTCTTTTTTTATGTAAAAGATGCTGACGTTTTTAACCAAAATGAGTGTTGGGGGAAACATATTTTGCAAGTCCGGGTATTCCGTTTTCAGCCCTTCAAAGTGGAAATAAACTTTTCACTTCAGCCTATAGTAAAAAAGATAAAAATTAATTGACAAGGAAAAAAAACTTTAGTAACATACAGGCGTAGTTTTGTGTTTAGTAAAATCAGTTGAATTGATAGGGTTAGATCTTTCTTATCATTAGGTGGCATGCAGACTGTTCGTTTAAAAAAAAGCATAGCAACATCGGCTTTTTAGTATCACTAAAGCGCACAGTTTTTTGAATACAAGGCTCAAATGTAAGATATACGTTTGATCTGTCTGTTGGCCAATATGATAATGATGTCTCCTGTTTCGACAGATTTTACACCGCAAAGGCGGTTGCAAGAGCCCGGGAGGTGGTTATAAAAAAAAGAATTGATAGTACTATTAATGCCGTTGCAGAAGCAGCTGCAGAAGAAACAAATCATTTTTTTCAGCAGTTTTGTTTCTGTCGCGGAGAATGCAAAGCGTCATGCGTATTGTCAGGAGTCTTTTAAAAAGACAAAAGGCAGCAGGATGCTTTCGGAAACCGGTTAATTTTAAATTCGCGAAAACTTTTTATTTCGGGGAACTGGAAGTTTCCCATTGTTCGAAACTGTTTAATCTTAATTAAGAATGAAACCCAAAGACCTTCCGGATGTTCCGGAAACATATTATTTAGAAGTATAGGATTGGATTTTTTAAATGTAGTGCCTATATGGCGAAAGTTATTTTGTAATTTTTTTTTCGAAAGGTAGTTATATGCGACCGGTATAGTATGACATTTATTTGTCATAACGGTGCAAACGCGGCATGTGAGGTTTTTAAGGGCTCAGCTCAACAGATTCAATGAGCGTGAAAGCGCTTTAAGCCGGACCACACCGCAGAAACGAAAAAAAATGACCGTTCCGCCGGGCTGACGGGCTGTGGCGGAGGACCATGAGGCAGGAGTTTCAACTCTCCGGGAACGAATCGAAAGAACGGAGAGAATGCACTGCCGGAAATCGACAGTAACAACGAAATTTACAGAATCAGATAGTGAGTTAAAAAAATGGAATTCTTAAAAAATAATAATACGAAAGGAAAGGGATAAGAAAAATTATGGAACATAACGACAATCTGCGAAATGAATCACCTCGCAGAAAGCCTTTTGTGAAGATTTTAGTATCTGTACTTATAGCAGCCCTGTCAGCATTTGTTCTTCTGCCTTTGACGGGTACAAAAGCATTTGCAGGAGACGGAACAGACGCTTCTCCGGCTACCAGCTGGAGCGAGTTACAGACAGCGATAAAAAATGCTCCGGACAACACAGAAACTACTATATATATAAGTGGTACAAAGGTTGTTTCGGATAGTACCATCACGGTACCGGCAGGGAAAAAGATAAGGATAGAGGGTAAAGACTCTAATGTTACTATCCCTGTTAAGAAACAGGAAACCTACAGCTCCATGTTCATGGTTGAAGGTGAGCTGACTCTCGGCAAGAATGTCACGCTTTCCGGTAAGGT
>CACZTF010000216.1 GCA_902784025.1 uncultured Lachnospiraceae bacterium | reverse complement strand
TACAGTGATTTTTATTCCGATGATGTTAAAAAATACAGGGGGGCAGCCGGGGTGGATATGCCGGATAAGATATGTCCTAAGTGCGGAAAGCCCCTGATAAAGGATGGTTTTGATATACCATTTGAGACCTTCCTGGGTTTTGGCGGAAACAAAGAACCTGATATAGATTTGAATTTTTCCGATGAATATCAGAACAAAGCCCATGCTTTCGTTGAGGTTATCTTCGGAAAGGGACAGACTTTTAAAGCGGGTACAGTTGACGGAATACAGGATAAGACGGCACGTGCATTTGTAAAGGAATATTACGAAAACCGTCTCTACGAAACGGGGCCGGAATCTATTAAGAGAAAATGCGAGATAGACAGGATTGCCCAGGGGTGTATAGGTGTAAAGAAAACCAGCGGTCAGCATCCCGGTGGTATCGTGGTTCTGCCGTTTGGTGAGGATATTAATACATTTACACCTGTACAGCATCCGGCAAATAAGGATATTGATATCATTACCACGCATTTTGACTATCACAGTATAGACAGCAATCTGCTCAAGCTGGATATCCTGGGGCATCTGAATCCTACCATGATCAGGATGCTGCAGGATCTGACAGGTGTGGCTCCGGAGGATATCCCCATGGACAGCCCGGAAGTGATGTCTCTGTTTATGAATACGGAGGCGCTGGGGATAACGCCTGATGACATAGGCGGGACGCCTTTAGGGCTTCTTGGCATACCTGAGTTTGGGACTGATTTTGCCATTAAAATGGTGGTGGAAGCGGCGCCAAAACATTTTTCTGATCTTGTAAGGATATCAGGTCTTTCCCACGGTGAAAATGTATGGATAGGTAATGCAAGAGATCTTATCCGTGAGGGAACGGCTGACATTTCGTCTGTTATCTGTACCAGAGATGATATCATGACATATCTGATAATCAAGGGTATGGAGGACCGGCTTGCTTTTGATATCATGGAAAAGGTGCGTAAAGGTAAAGGGCTTAAGCCTGAATGGGAGGATGCCATGAGGGAGCATGATGTTCCTGATTGGTATATCGAGTCGTGTAAGAAGATTAAGTATATGTTTCCGAAGGCTCACGCAGCAGCTTATGTGACTATGGCCTGGAGGATAGCATATTTTAAGATATTTTATCCTACAGAGTATTACTGCGCTTATTTCAGCATCAGAGGAGACGGATTCAATTATAATAAGATGGCACTGGGCATGGACAGGCTGCAGACATACCTGTCGGAATTAAGGAAAAAGGATCCCAAGGATATGGAGGCAAAAGAGTTGCTGGAATTCAGGGATATGCGTATCACTGAGGAGATGTATGCCCGGGGAATAGAATTCATGCCGGTGGATATCTATAAGGCCAGATCCCGTAAGTTCATGATTTACGATGGAAAGATCATGCCTTCCTTTAAGGTGATAGAAAAAGTGGGGGAAATAGCCGGAGAGAATATAGTTATAGCTGCGGAGAAGGGGCCTTTTATATCCCAGGAGGATCTCAAGAGCCGGGGAAGGATAGGTCAGGTGGCTGTAGATAAACTGATGGAGATAGGTGCACTTAAAGGCGTGGCGGAAAAAAATCAGATATCCATATTTGATATCATGAAACAATAGATATGTTTGACAAAACAACCGTTAAAATGTATATTTGAATGATACAAGATGTTGGTCTCGGAAGTGCTTATTGTAATGTATATAGTGTATTTCATTAGACCGGCATCGTAATTTTATATATTATAAAAGGAGGGACAGAACATGTTTGATCACAGACAGTACAAAAGAGGCTATTATATGCCTCCTGAAGCCTGTAATGACTGGGTTAAGAAAGAATTTATCGATAAGGCTCCGATTTGGTGTTCTGTCGATCTACGTGACGGGAATCAGGCGCTTATAGAGCCTATGAGTTTAGATGAAAAGCTGGAGATGTTTCAGCTGTTGCTTAAGGTGGGATTTAAGCAGATAGAGGTAGGTTTTCCTGCAGCGTCTGAAACTGAATATGAGTTTTTGCGCACTCTAATAGAAAAGAATATGATTCCTGATGATGTGACAATTCAGGTACTGACTCAGGCAAGAGAGCACATCATAAAGAAGACATTCGAAGCGATCTCGGGTGCGCCTTCTGCCATCGTACATGTTTATAATTCCACTTCTGTGGCCCAAAGGGAGCAGGTCTTCAGAAAGAGTAAGGACGAGATCAAAAAGATCGCTGTAGAGGGTGCTACACTGCTTAAAGAGCTTGCTGCAAATGAGAAAGGCAATATCTACTTTGAATACAGTCCTGAGAGTTTTACCGGAACAGAGCCTGAATATGCACTCGAGGTGTGTAATGCGGTAATAGATATATGGCAGCCCACACCCGATCATAAGTGTATAATCAACCTGCCTGTAACGGTTGAGATGTCACTGCCGCATGTATATGCATGCCAGGTGGAATATATGAGCAAGAATCTGCATAACAGGGACAGTGTTACCATTTCCATACATCCTCATAATGACAGGGGGACGGGTGTTGCCTGTGCAGAGCTGGCTTTATTGGCAGGGGGTGACAGGATAGAGGGGACTCTTTTCGGAAACGGCGAGCGTACCGGAAATACGGATATCATCACGGTGGCCATGAATATGTACACCCATGGTGTTGATCCCGAGCTGGATTTTTCAGATATGAAAAATATCGTTTCCGTTTATGAAAGATGTACCCGAATGAAGGTAGAGGACAGGAGACCCTACTGCGGGAAGCTTGTTTTTGCAGCTTTTTCCGGATCACATCAGGATGCTATAGCCAAAGGCATGAGACACAGGGCTGACAATGATCCGGGCTCCTGGACCGTTCCCTATCTTCCTATCAACCCTGAAGATGTGGGGCGTAAGTATGATTCTGATGTTATAAGGATCAATTCCCAGTCCGGAAAGGGCGGGGTTGCTTATGTACTCGAACTTAATTACGGACTGGATATACCTAAAGAAATGCGTGAGGATCTGGGATATGTGGTGAAAGATGTTTCCGATGAAGCTCACAAAGAGCTTATGCCGGCAGAGGTTCTTGACATATTTAAAAAGGAATATGTTAATTACAATCCTGTATTTACCATAAATGGCGTTCATTTCAAGCAGGAGGATAATGGAAATATCACTGCAGATGTTACCATTGAGCAGGGGAGTGAGACTAAGACAATTACTGCCACCGGAAACGGAAGGTTAAATGCTGTTGCAGGTGCACTGGAGAAAAAATTCGGCGTTTCCTGTAATGTCATGATGTACAAGGAGCATGCTCTAAACATTGGCTCTGATTCATCTGCCATTGCATATGTCGGCATAGTAGATGATAAGGGGAATAACCATTTTGGAGCCGGAATAGATCCTGATATCATGAGAGCTTCTATAGATGCTCTTGAAACCGCACTTAACCGTCAGATGGAGAAGGCATGATAAAGCTTGTTGCAAGTGATATAGACGGAACATTGTTACCTCATGGTATGCCGAGGATCAAAGAAACATTTTTCGATGTAATAGATTCTTTGATAGACATGGGTGTATATTTTGCGGCTGTCAGTGGTCGTCAGTTACCAAGTCAGAAAATGCTTTTTGAAAAGGTAAAAGATAAAGTAATATTTATTGCAGAGAATGGGGCTTTAGTCGAATATAAGGATGAAATATTATCTGAAACGACAATGAGCCCCTCTCTTGCGCGTGAGATCATTGCGGACATTCAGAGAACCCCGGGGTGTGAACCGATTGTATCCACCAAAGATACCGTTTATATAAGTCGTTTTGCCGATGCTTTTTTTCGTTCCAGAGAAAAAGAAATATTATATACAACTACCATTACTGATGATTTTTTTTCAAAAACCGATAAAGTTCTTAAGATTACTGCCTGTAAATATGATGGCATAGGAGAAACCGCCGCCATATTTTACAATTCCTGGAAAAAATTTGCCAGTGTTACTGTTTCAGGTTTTCTTTACTGTGATTTTATGGAAAAAAATGTCAGTAAAGGGAATGCCCTCGAAATGGTAATGGAACATATAGGTATCCGTACACAGGAGTGTTTGGCGTTTGGTGACAATCATAATGATATTTCAATGCTTGATAAAGCAGAGTATACTTTTGCTATGAAACATGCAGACGATGAAGTACGCAGTCATGCTATGTATGAGACTGATAATGTAGAGACTACCATAAAAAAGATATTTAATCTTTCTTAATGACCGATATTTGTTAAAAGTAAATGTTAATTATTCTGATCATTGTTAAGTTCTTTTGATAAGTTTGATATCAGGATCGCTGGTCAGAACGTTCACCATAAAAGAGGTGTATTAAAATGGCAAAAAAAAGGGGACATAAGGCGATAATAGGGTTTATAATCGCGGGGATAGTTACTGCCGGCATTATTTTTTACACATTGTATTTTAACGGACGTTATGTTTATTTTACATTCGGAATGAACGAAAAAGATATTATGAAAACTGACAATATCCATATTTCCGAAACAGCAGCTAAAATACTGATGTCTGATGAAAAACAGGCTTTTCTGGATGTGTCTGAGGAAAGTTTTTTAGATACAAAAATAAATGACGAGAGTTTAAATCAGGATTTTAAAGATACTGTAAAAAGTAAGCTTTCAAGAATATTGTCTCTAAATCGTATGGCAGCTGATAAAAATATTAAATTATCATCCGAAGAAGAGGAAAAGGCAGAAGCTATTGCCAGTGAATATCTTGGCTCATTGCCGGAGGAAGTTAAAACTTATATCGCGCCTGAGCATGATGCTACTTTGACATTTGTTAAACAGTACATTTTAGCAGAAAAAATGAAAGATAAGATTATGTCTGATTCTCAGGAGGAAGTTTCAACAGATGAGGCCAGAGTCATACAGATCCAGTTTTTATGTAGTGATGATGAGAATAAAGTACGTGAAGCCAAAGATAAGATAAACGCAGGAGAACCTTTTTATGAGGTCGCAGCGGGTATAAATGAAAACAGTGATTTTGATGCCGAGATCAGCAGGGGAATGACAGATAAGGAATTTGAAGATGTGGCTTTTTCTTTAAAGACGGGTGAGATAAGTGATCTGTTTTCTGTAGGTGACAAGTATTATCTTGTAAAATGTTCATCAGATAATGAACACACCAAAACTGATGCTAACAGGGCTATACTTCTGGAAAGATCCAAATCAGAGTATCTTGAAAAAAAGATACTTCCTTTCGAAAACAGTATGTTTTTTGAATTCGATGAAAACGGATGGGAAAAGATCGAGATAGAAAAGATACCGGAGACTAATGTGAAATTCAGTGACATATATCTTAAAAACACACAGGAATGATTATCAAGAGGATAAAATGGCAGGTAAAGAAAACTACGGAGCAGAAAACATATCAATACTTGAGGGACTGGAGGCAGTCAGAAAACGTCCCGGAATGTATATCGGAAGTGTAGGCAGCAGGGGACTTAACCATCTTATATATGAGATAGTAGACAATGCGGTTGATGAACATCTTGCCGGTTATTGTACTTTAATAAATGTAGTACTTAATGAAGACGGGTCCGTGACAGTTGAAGACAATGGAAGAGGAATCCCGACAGCAAAACACCCGGCAGCAGGAGTATCAGCTGTGGAGGTTGTATTTACCAGATTACATGCCGGTGGAAAATTTTCAGATGATACTTATAAGATATCCGGCGGTCTTCACGGAGTAGGTTCCGCAGTTGTAAATGCATTATCAGAAGAATTGTCTGTAGAAGTAAAGCGTGACGGTAAAGTTTTTTTTCAATCATACAAACAAGGAAAACCTGATGCTCCTCTTAAAGAGATCGGAACATGTACTAAAAAAAACACAGGAACGACCGTAAAATTTAAACCGGATCCGCTTATTTTTGAAAAAACGGAATTCAAGTCTGAATCTGTAAGATCGAGACTGCACGAAACAGTATACTTGAATCCCGGTCTGACTATCCGTTTTATTGATAAAAGAAAAGGATCGGAAACTGATGAGATATTTCACGAGCCTGATGGCTTGAGTTCATACGTTAAGGCTCTTAATGAGGGAAAAGAAACGGTTTGTGACATTGTACGTTTTTCTGACTCTATGGATAACATAGAAGTAGAGATAGCGTTTCAGTTTGTTGATGTTTTTGAAGAAAACATCCTTGGTTTCTGTAATACTATTTTTACACAAGAGGGCGGTAGTCATATTACCGGTTTTAAAACTAAATTTACAACTATTATCAATCAATATGCAAGGGAACTGGGTATTCTTAAAGAGAAAGATGCAAATTTCACGGGTTTAGATGTGAGAAACGGTATGACTGCAATAGTTGCCGTTAAACACCCGGATCCCCGTTTTGAAGGTCAGACAAAGACCAAGCTTGATAATCCGGATGCTGCTCAAGTAGTTGCATCTATTACGGGGATAGGAGTTACTCATTATTTTGACAAAAATCCCGAACAGTTAAAAAATGTTATAGAATGTGCCAATAAATCTGCGAAAATACGAAAAGCTGAGGAAAAAGCAAAAACAAATATGCTTTCAAAATCCAAGTTTTCATTTGACAGTAATGGTAAACTCGCAAATTGTGAAAGCAGAAAGGCTGAAGAATGTGAGATTTTTATAGTCGAAGGTGATTCTGCCGGAGGTTCGGCTAAAACCGCCAGAAACAGACACACGCAGGCCATACTTCCCATAAGAGGAAAAATACTCAATGTAGAAAAAGCATCTATAGATAAGGTTCTTGGAAATGCAGAGATCCAGTCTATGATCCTTGCATTTGGGTGTGGTTTTCTAGAGGGATACGGTAATGATTTTGATATTGAAAAGCTCAGATACAACAAAATAGTCATAATGACAGATGCTGATGTGGATGGTTCCCATATCGATACTTTGCTTTTGACTTTTTTTTACAGGTTTATGCCCGAATTAATAACTCATGGACATATATATATAGCAACCCCTCCTTTATATCTTGCAAAACCTAAAAAAGGTGAAAGCACATACCTTTATGACGACAGGGCTCTCGAAAAATACAGAGCTGAACATGAAAAAGAAAGCTTTGAGATACAAAGATATAAAGGACTTGGCGAGATGGATCCGGCTCAGTTATGGGAAACAACTCTAAATCCGGAAACCAGGATACTAAAGCAAGTAGAAATAGAAGATGCGATCATTGCTTCAAAGATCACAGAAGTGCTAATGGGAACTGAAGTTCCGCCAAGACGTGAATTCATTTACAAGCATGCAGACGAAGCAATAATAGACGCTTAACATAAATCCAGAGGATAGTATATGCCTGAACAGATCATTAAAACTGAATATGCCGAACTCATGCAAAAGTCTTATATTGACTATTCTATGAGTGTTATAACTGCAAGAGCCTTACCGGACATTAGAGATGGACTTAAACCGGTTCAACGTCGTGTGCTTTATGCTATGGACCAGCTTGGACTGAATTCCGATAAGCCACACAGAAAATCTGCCCGTATAGTTGGTGATGCTATGGGTAAGTATCATCCCCATGGAGACAGTTCGATTTATGAAACATTAGTTGTAATGTCCCAGGATTTTAAAAAGGGAATGGCACTTGTTGATGGTCATGGAAACTTCGGTTCCATCGAAGGCGATGGGGCAGCAGCAATGCGTTATACTGAAGCCAAGCTTAAAAAATTTACCCAGGATGTTTTTCTTTCTGATCTTGATAAAGATGTTGTTGATTTTCAGCCGAATTTTGATGGCAGCGAATCAGAACCTGAAGTTTTGCCTGTTAAAATACCCAATATTCTTGTGAATGGTGCTGACGGTATCGCTGTCGGTATGGTAACGAATATTCCTACTCACAATCTATGTGAAGTTATAGATGCCTCTATATATTACCTAAATAACCATATTATTGAAAAAAAGGATGTAAGTGTTGATGAATTAATGGATCATTTACCGGGGCCTGATTTTCCGACAGGTGGAATTGTTATCAATAAATCCGATCTCCCTGATATTTATAAAAAGGGATGCGGAAAGATAAAATTGCGTGGTAAGCTTGAGTTTGAACAGGGGAAAGGACGAAATAAGGACAGGCTGGTAATTACTGAAATACCTTAT
>CACZTF010000215.1 GCA_902784025.1 uncultured Lachnospiraceae bacterium | reverse complement strand
GTTACTGATAGCCTGTAGGGGAGTCGAACCCCTGTTTCCGCCGTGAGAGGGCGGCGTCTTAACCACTTGACCAACAGGCCTTAGTGCAAAGCACTTTAGATAATATACATGATTACAAAATAAAATGCAAGTCTTTTTTAAATGTTTTAGTAGTTTTTATGCTGTCCGTCAAGGACCATCTTCTTTCTTCTGCACATTTCATCCGTTCTTTTTATATAATTAACTACATCTTTTACATTTGATGCTCTTTCAAAACGGTTATTTCCCATCATAAATTTAGAAGAGGCACCTGCTCCCATTGCAAGAATATCCTGTATTTCCTCCATTATTACTATATTATACAGAGATTCTTTTCCTCTTAATGCATACCCGGTATTTTCAAAATTTCCGGCCATATTCTGCTGTCTGTACATATAATATGGTCTCATACCAAGGCTTTCGGCAAATTCTGATGTCATATCCATAATCTCTTCCGAGTTTTCCAATGTAAGATCCTTGTAGTTATCTGCGTCAACCTTCAGTCTGGAAGCACGTTTCAAAGCAAGACTGTGTACCGTCAGTCCTTCAGGCTTGAGTTTTTTTAACGCATCGAGTGTTTTTTTTACCTCCTGTACACCTTCTTCCGGAAGTCCCAATATTATATCGGTATTTATATTATCAAACCCTGCACTTCTTGCCATCTCAAAAGCAATGAAAATGTCTTCAGGGGTATGATCTCTGCCTATTATTTCAAGAGTTTCAGGATTCATACTCTGGGGATTAACTGAAATCCTGTTTACGCCGCAGCTTTTGAGAACCTGCAGTTTTTCAGCGGTAATACTGTCCGGTCTCCCAGCTTCTACACAAAACTCAATATCTTCCTTAATGATAAAACAATTCTTAATACATGCGATCAATTCCTCAAGTTCCTGTGCACTTAAAGCTGTAGGTGTCCCACCTCCTATATATACAGACGAAGGCTGTAATCCATCTGTATCACAGCCTTTTTTTAAAAATCTTTCTGAATAGATCCGCCTGCTTTCCCTTATCTCAAAACACAACGATCTCATATAGTCACTGATAAGCTTTTGATCACATCTGTCCATCGGTATTGACGGAAAAGAGCAATACAGACAGGTAGTGGGACAAAACGGAATACCTACATATACAGAAAACCCCCTGTCAGAACCATCGTCGTATGAAATCCCGTGATCGTTTAATATCTCAGTTTCATTTAATGCTACATCTAGAGCAAGCCTTGCCTTTTTTTCTGATGTCATATATTTTTCTGAAAAAGCTGATATTATCTCTACTTTGTTTATATCTCCGTCATATGATGAAATAAACTCCATAGCGCGTTTTGCAGGCCTTACACCGGTCAGAAATCCCCATGGGAGCGTCCGTCCGGTCAGATCTGTCAGCGCGTTATACAAACCTCTTTTAAAATGATCGTGCATACTGCCGCGCCTTTGATCTTTTACATCAGGATCCGGTTCAAAGATCACGGTATCTATCAGTACCGTATCAGGATCATCTGTATCAGGACCGGATCCGTCAGAACTCAAAAAAAACACCCCGGCCCCGGGATGCGGTCTGACTTTTACGGACACATCAGTATTCCTCTTAAGATCCTCAAAACACTGTTCTTTTATAATATTAACACCTTTGAAAAAAGATCTTATGAGAAGTTGTGTGTCATCATAGTATTCTTCATTTTTGATTATTACTATCGCATTTTTGATCATAGTTTAAATACAGTCTGAAATTATTTGATCCTTAGTAAAGGATAATTTGTTACCAAACTTTCTATAGCTGACATGAAACATTTAATATTGGATTAGTTTTGCTCTCATATCCAATATCTGTAGGATTACCATGTCCGGGAAACACCATAGTCTCATCAGGAAGAGTAAATAATTTGGAAGTGACAGACTCGCATATCTCCTTTATACTCCCGGAAGGCAGATCCGTACGTCCGTATGAACCTTCAAATAGCGTGTCTCCGGTAAAAACCAATTTTTCGGACTCCAAATAATAGCATACTCCCCCCTTTGTATGACCCGGTGTAAATATCGCTTTAACTTTTATCCCTGCGATATCAATGATCTCTCCATCTTGAAGGAACCTGTCCGCTTCTACGGATTCAAGGGAAAGACCATGTTTCCTGAAGAGATTAAAGCTTCTATCGGATATCAGCTCTTTTTCATCCTCACCTGCATATACTAATATTCCATCAGAGTAAAATTCTTTTTTTATTTCGTTTACTGAATAGATATGGTCATAATGACAATGTGTGATAAGTATCCCTTTAAGTTTTACTCCCGCTTCTTTTATTTTTTTTATGATGATATCCGGAGAAAAAGAAGCATCAACCAGAAATCCCTCTCCATTTGAAGTGTTTTTTACAAGCCAGCTGTTGTTATCCATCATGCCTGTTTTTATACAAATCAGTTGAATTTTATCTGTCATTTTTATCCGGCTCTCCTTACTTCTATAACACCTTCAACACTTTTTATCCGGTTTGCTATCTTACGCAACTCATCTTTTCCGTTTACCTCAAATCCGAATATCGTAGTCGCCTGATTTTTTTTGTTTATTCTTACATTTACAGATTTAACATCAATATCCGCATCTGTAAAGATCAAAGATAACTCTGCAAGAAGGCCGACTCTGTTCTCGGAAAAGATCTCAACTTTTGCGTCAAACTTACCGTTCAGCTGATTACTTGTCCACTCAGCCTCTATAAGACGTCCTCTTTCAGTTTCAGGAAAGTTCAAGACGTTGGTACAATCTGTACGATGTATTGTAACACCTCTTCCTCTCGTTACATAACCTATGATCTCATCTCCGGGTACCGGATGACAACATTTTGATAAATGAACCGAAACATCTCCTATCCCTTTGATCAAAACACCGTTTTTGCCTATCTTGAACTCTTTTTCTTTTTTCTCGCTTTCCTGGTTCAGACTTTCTATTATATCAGAGTCTCTGAGCTTGCTTTTTTTATCTTTCTCAAATTCTTCAACAAGCTTATTGACTACCTGTCCTTCTTTGAGTGAGCCATGTCCTACTGCAGCCAGAAGTGAGTCCCAGTCAGCAAATCCATATTTTAACAGGGCTTTTTGAGTATATTCAGGTTTTGTTAGTTCTGAAAGGTCATGACCCGAGCTTTTTGCATATTCTGATACAAGTTCTTTTCCTCTGGAAACATTTTCCTCTTTGAATTCCCTTTTGAACCATTGATTGATCTTTGTACGCGCCTGCGCGCTTCTTACTATCTTTAACCAGTCGCGGCTTGGTCCTTTGGAATTCTGAGATGTTATTATCTCTATCCTGTCACCATTTTTAATCTTATAGTCGATATTAACAAGTTGTCCGTTCACACGGGCTCCAACCATAGTATTGCCTACAGCAGAGTGAATAAGATATGCGAAATCAACGGGACATGATCCGGCAGGCAGGTTCTTTACATCCCCGGAAGGTGTAAAGCAATAAACATTATCGGAAAAGAGACTAAGATCTGCTTTAACGGAATCCATGAATTCTTTGTTATCAGACAAATCTTTCTGCCATTCTAATATCTGACGAAGCCATGAAAGCTTAGCTTCATAGCTGTCTTTAGTCTGAACTCCGCTCTTGCCTTCTTTATATTTCCAATGAGCAGCGATACCAAACTCAGCAACTTTATGCATTTCTTCAGTTCTTATCTGAACTTCGAAAGGCGAACCGTCATTAGAGATAAGTGTAGTATGCAAAGACTGATAGTTATTAGGCTTTGGCATAGCAATATAGTCTTTGATACGACCCGGTACCGGCTTATACATTTCATGAATTATACCAAGTGCTCCATAACAATCCTGCTCTGTCTCTACTATAACCCTCAAAGCAAAGATGTCATATATTTCGTCAAGTGTTTTGTGCTGATTGACCATTTTTCTGTATATGGAAAAATGATGTTTTACACGTCCGGAAACCTGTGCTTTTATATTTGCATTAGTCAGATGCATCTGCACTTCTTTTTTGATGTTTTCTATAAATGTTTCCTGTTCCGGTCTGAGAAGTTTTACCTTTCTGTCAATCTCCTCATATACTTCCGGTAAAAGGTATTTCATGGCAAGGTCATCCAACTCTATCTTTATTTTGGATATTCCCAGCCTGTGAGCAAGAGGAGCATATATATCAAGCGTCTCTCTGGATTTTTCAATCTGCTTTTCATGAGACTGATATTGCATTGTACGCATATTATGAAGTCTGTCAGCAAGCTTTATCATGATAACACGGATATCCTTAGCCATTGCAAGGAACATCTTACGAAGGTTTTCTGCCTGTTCGTCAAGCTTATCATGTTTATACTTCAGACGGGTAAGTTTTGTAACGCCATCTACCAGAAGGGCAACTTCAGCACCAAATTCGGTTTCCAGTTCCTCCTGTGTCATTATGGTGTCTTCAACCACATCATGTAAGATACCTGCTATTATAGACTCTTTGTCCAATTCCAGTTGTGATAAGATAATGGCAACACAAAGAGGATGAATTATATAAGGTTCACCGGATTTTCTTAACTGACCCTCATGCGCATCCCTGGCTATTCTGTAAGCTTTTTCAATCTCTGTTATATCTGATGAAGGATGATAACCCTTTATCCTTTCGATCAGACTGTTATAAAGCTTATCAGGACTTGTAAAATCCTCAGGTACAAATTTTTCACTCATAGGATCTTCTTTACCGGGGACGATATCTGCCATATTTATCACCTCACATTCATAATCATATTTGATTATTTTACTATTTTTTTTCCATTCAGTCAAAAAAAGACCGCCACATAAGTGACAGTCCTGAAAAACTATATTTTCTAGATCAAACGAGCTCTAATATTACTTCGAGTGCGCCGTCTCCGCGCCTCTGTGCAACTTTTATGATACGTGTATAACCACCGTTCCTATCAGCATAACGGGGAGCAAGCTGATCAAAAAGCTTCTGGGAAAGATCGATAACTTCGGTATTTCTCTTTCTTCCTGCACCTTCCTGGGGAACTGTAGTTATTTTATAGAGATATTTATGCATTATCCTTCTTGCATGAAGTCTAGAAGGATTGTCTTTTTTTATCTCCTTTTCTACAGTTTCATATACAGGTACTTCTTTACCGTCTTTGTTCTCTTTTATCCTCTTACCGTCAGCATCTTTTTTGGCAACCTTCGCAGACACTTTTATGGTCTCAAAGTTATCCCTTTCACGTACAGCAAGAGCAATAAGCTTCTCAGCTATTTTTCTTACTTCCTTTGCACGAGCCTCTGTGGTAACTATACGATTATTGAGAAAAAGACCTGTTACCTGATTTCTGAGCAAAGCTTTACGGGCTGCGGAATCTTTTCCTAATTTTCTGTAATGTGCCATTATAATCTCCTTTTAACATACATGCACTTACGGTCTTACTGTATGTAATAAATAATATCAATCTTCATTCATCTTAAGACTTAAGCCTAACTTTGTAAGTTTCTCATGAACTTCATCAAGTGATTTTTTTCCGAGATTCCTTACCTTCATCATTTCATCCTCTGTTTTGTCACAAAGATCAGCAACCGTATTTATCCCGGCTCTCTTGAGACAATTAAAGGAACGGACGGAAAGCTCAAGTTCATCAATAGTAGTAGCTAATACCTTTTTCTGATCATCAGACTCAGTTTCGAAAATCTCATCCTCTTCTTCAGCATCTTCTGTAAGATTAATGAATACTTTCAGAAAATCCTTTAAAACTTTAGCTGAATGAGAAAGGGCCTCTTCAGGAGTTATCGAACCATCCGTAATGATCTCCATCTGAAGCTTATCATAATCCGTGTCACGCCCTACACGAGTGTCACTTACGGACATATTAACCCTTTCGATAGGTGTGTATATTGAATCAATAGCGATCACATCAACTGACTTTTCAGGATCTTTATTTCCTTCAGCACTGACATAACCTATACCATTCTTGATATACAGATCCATACTGAGCTTACTGTCGGGTCTGTCGAGATGTGCTATGACAAGATCCGGATTAATGATCTCGAGTTCTGAATCAACAGCTATATCACCGGCTGTAACCGTGCCCTCACCCGAATACTCAAGATGAGCTATCTTCTCTTCATTCGTAGAAGAATTATTCCTGATGACAAGATCCTTCAGATTCATTACTATCTCAGTAACATCCTCTTTAACTCCGGGAATGGAACTGAATTCATGAAGAACGCCATCAATACTGATACCTGTAACTGCTGTACCGGCAAGTGATGAAAGCATAATCCTGCGAAGCGAATTTCCGAGTGTACTACCATATCCTCTGTGAAGCGGTTCTACGACAAATGTCGCAGACTTCCCGTCAGGTGAGGATTCGATCATCTCAATCTTAGGCATCTTAAAGCTAAATTCTGAATCTACCATGTAGTATGCTCCTCCCTGTGCTTTCTTATATAAAATTACTTAGAATACAACTCAACGATAAGCATCTCATCAACGGGAACATCTATAGCTTCCCTGTCAGGTAAAGATACTACCTTTCCTGTTAAATTCTCTTTGTCTGACTCTAACCATTCCGGAACAAGTCTTCCTGATGTAACTTCAGTGATGGCCTTATATCTGTCAGAAGACTTTTTCTTCTCACTGATGGCAATTTCATCACCTGCGCTTATAAGATAAGAAGGTATATTAACAAGTTTGCCATTTACAAGAACCTGCTTATGGTCAACGATCTGACGTGCCTCCATTCTGGTTCTTGCAAAACCAAGTCTGAAGATAACATTGTCAAGTCTTCTTTCGAGCATGATCATAAGGTTCTCACCGGTCATGCCTTTCATTCTTTCAGCCTTTTTGTAGTAATTACGGAAAGGCTTTTCAAGCACACCATAAATAAACTTAGCCTTCTGTTTTTCTCTGAGCTGAAGTCCGTACTGGCTTATCTTTCTTCCCGCACTGTGGGGTGCTCTTTTTGATTCTTTATCTATCCCAAGACAAGCAGGATCCATTCCTAAGGATCTGCATCTTTTTAATACAGGGACTCTGTTTACTGCCATTTTTAGCTTACCTCCTTCAAATTAAACTCTTCTGCGCTTAGGCGGACGACAGCCGTTATGGGGAACGGGAGTTACATCTTTAATACTTGTAACAGTAAGACCTGCAGCTGAAAGTGCTCTAATAGCAGCTTCCCTGCCTGAACCGGGTCCCTTTACCATAACATCAACTGATTTTAATCCGTGGATCTGAGCAGCTTTAGCAGCAGTCTCAGCAGCCATTTGGGCAGCATAAGGCGTAGACTTCTTAGAACCTCTGAAGCCAAGACCACCGGCACTTGCCCAGGAAAGTGCATTTCCCTGCGTATCAGTAAGTGTAACGATAGTATTATTAAAGGAAGACTGAATATGAGCCTGTCCTTTATCTATATTCTTTTTAACTTTTCTGGTTGCTTTTTTTGTAACCTTCTGAGCCATTTTAATAAAAGCCTCCTATATTATTATTTCTTCTTATTAGCCACAGTTTTCTTGGGACCTTTGCATGTACGTGCATTGGTCTTGGTTTTCTGCCCTCTGACCGGCAGTCCTTTTCTGTGACGGATTCCTCTGTAGCAGCCGATTTCTTTTAATCTTTTAATGTTCATAGCGATCTCTCTTCTGAGATCACCTTCAATAAGATTTTCCGTATCAGCATCAATAACGTCACGGATCTTAGCTACTTCTTCGTCAGTAAGGTCCTTTACGCGTGTATCCGGATCAACTCCGGCAGCTGATAAAATCTTTTCTGATCTTGCTCTGCCTATACCATAGATATAAGTAAGTCCGATCTCGATTCGCTTTTCTCTGGGTAAATCTACACCTGAAATACGAGCCATGTGTCTTAAAACCTCCGTTAATAAATTAAAATTAATTACTCATCCGGCCGTAATACAGCTCTTTCCCGCGGGAAAGCCTGAAATGTGTGTATCCGGTCCTACATATAAGAAAGCATAGTTAAAAACTATGCTCAGCCGCTTTATAAGAATCCCAGGCTTACGGTGACGGCCGTAAGCTTGAAATAATAATTTGAGACTTAAAGGATATTATCCCTGTCTCTGCTTGTGCTTAGGGTTATCGCAGATTATTCTGACAACACCCTTTCTTTTAATGACTTTGCACTTTTCACAAATCGGTTTAACTGATGATCTGACTTTCACTGCAAAATCCTCCTTTCAGACAAGTCTGCGAAATATTATATCACATTT
>CACZTF010000214.1 GCA_902784025.1 uncultured Lachnospiraceae bacterium | reverse complement strand
GTCGGAGGTATCGGTGTTATTTCTGTTCTGTCAAATGTAGCACCGAAGCAGACACATGATATCTGCGCGGAATATCTCAGCGGCAATACAGAAAAAGCAAGACAGTTACAGTTTGAAGCACTTCCTCTTGTGGATGCTCTTTTTAGTGATGTTAACCCCATACCGGTAAAACATGCACTTGCGCTTATGGGTAAGTGTTCCGCAACAATGCGCATGCCTCTTTCTCCTATGGCACCTGCCAAAGAAGAAAAACTCAAAGAGGCTATGAAAGCATACGGTATATTATGATGATCGTTTTTGAATAGTATTATCTTTTTGATCTGATCATTATTTTGCCCTGGAAATCACGGTTGTGATTCATGGCAATATAACCGGAACCGATTAAATTATACAGCCAGACGAGGAGTTTAAAATGACAAAAATAATAATGCACGGATGTAACGGACATATGGGACAGACCATTTCACGTTTAGCGGAAGGAATGGCTGATGCAGAGATAGTAGCAGGGATAGATCTTACAGGAGAGAAAAGGAACGATTATCCTGTTTTTAAAAGTTTTGAAGATTGTGATGTAGAAGCGGATGTTATCATAGATTTTTCTTCCGCAAATGCAATTGACGGTCTTTTAGATCACTGTGAAAAAAGCAAAGTTCCCCTTGTGCTTTGCACAACGGGACTTGATGATAAACAGTTGAAAAGAATAGAGGATGTATCAGAGCATGTTGCTGTTTTGCGTTCCGCTAATATGTCATTAGGTATAAATACCCTTTTTAAGCTCTTGGAGTCGGCGGCAGGTGTGCTTGCTCCTGCAGGTTTTGATATGGAGATAGTTGAAAAACACCATAATCAAAAGTTGGACGCACCCAGCGGAACAGCGATAGTCCTCGCAGATGTTCTGAAAGCTACGGCAGGTGATGATCATTATTATGTTTATGACAGGAGTAATGTCAGACAGAAAAGAGATCCCAAAGAGATAGGGCTCAGCGCTGTAAGAGGCGGTACTATAGTTGGTGAGCATGAGGTTATATTTGCTGGTGAAGATGAAGTGATCACCATAAAACATACGGCATATTCAAAGGCGGTATTTGGAAAAGGTGCACTTGAGGCAGCTGTATTTCTGGCTGGAAAAGCACCCGGTCTTTATAATATGCAGGATGTTATAAAACAAAGGATAGATAAATAATAAATACAGAAATAATAAAAAGACATGTTTCTGATGATCTCTTTACTCAAAAAAGAAGACCGGACATGTCTTTTTTATTATAATGATTATTAATATTATTAAAAATACAATTGTTTTTTAGTAAATGATAAAAAACATAATTTATAAGGATCAGACTTTAAAATACCATATGCGCTCAACCTCATCAAAACCCACATTTTCATACAGGTTCAAAGCTGCTTTATTTGTGCTTTTTACATTCAGGACAATGGGTTTATCTTTATCAGAGAAAACGTCATTTAAAACCTTTGCTACAAGAGTTGTTCCGAAGCCTCTGTTACGGAATATCGGTTCAACAAATACTTTGAAAAGATTTATGGCAGAAGGTTCGAAATCAAGTTGTACAGATGCTATTTCTTTATCACCCTGTGAAAGAGTATATGTCTTTCCGTCATCAGATCTGTTCAGCTTTGTCTTTGCTTCTACATCTTTGGTAATGCCCTGGACTTTTGGTGAGTTGACAGCCTGAAGGAAGCGGTCTCTTCCTAATCTCAGCAATAGTTCGGCATATGCAGGAGCGGCAGCAAGAGAGGATCTGAGTAATGCTTCGGGGAGTGATATGATGACATTAAGATTTTCGTATTTCGCTTCCAAATCTTCCTTTGCTTTATTTATGAGTTTTGTAGCAATTTTTTTGCCGCGGAATTCTTTTTTTACAAACACAGTAAACTCTGCCTCAAAAGCATCTTCGGTGATCGCGTTGTCGTTATCTGATCCGGTACTGTTGTCGGGAAGCAGATGTTCGACCTGATCCGGAATATCGGCATTTTCTTTGATCACTGAATAAGTAAGGATACCTCCAGGAGCATTATCGATATAAGCGACATATAAAGGTGTAT
>CACZTF010000213.1 GCA_902784025.1 uncultured Lachnospiraceae bacterium | reverse complement strand
CTTGCAGGAATATGGAAAACAATACTATGAAGAATGTTATATAAAAAATATTATTTTCTGTTTTTGCTCCGAGAAATACGGAAATGGCAAAAACAATAGACGAAGCACCACGCAGCCCTGACCATGAAACAAGAAGTTTCTGGTTAAGCTTTGCCTTAAATGGCGTCATCAGGGCAAAAACCGCAGCAGGTCTTGCTACAAATGTCAGAAACAATGCTATGATCACACCGGGAATGATCACTGCCGGGAAATTGCTTGGCGTGGACAAAAAACCCAAAAGGAAAAACACAAGTATCTGGGCCGCCAGTGTGATACCGTCAAAAAAATGTACCAGCTCCGCCTTGTCCTTTATCCTGGAATTCCCCAGTACAAGCCCCACAATATATGTACTTAAAAAGCCGTTACCGCCCACTAATGCAGGTACAGCGTAAGCAAGCAGGGCGATCCCTATCATAAAGATCATATTCAGTCCGTCACCCAGACCTTTTGAGATTTTGAAAACCCACAGGGCAAACAAAGATATCCCGATACCAATAGCAAATCCGTAAACCAGCTGTGAAAAGATAAGATATGCTATCTTACCCCCGGAAGCCGATCCGCCGGCTACAGATAAGAATACTGCCACCATCATAAACGCAACCGGATCATTACTTCCGCTTTCCAACTCAAGTATAGATGCAGTGTTATACTTCAGGGAGAGCCTCCGGGATTTCAATATGGAAAATACGCTTGCTGCATCTGTAGAGCTGATCACTGAACCGATAAGAAAACTTTCCATCCACGGAAATCTAAGTGCAAAATGACAAAATACAGCACATATACTTGCAGTGATCGCAACACCAACGGTAGAAAGCAGTATTGATACGGGAGCCACTTTTTTGGCAACCTTCCAGTTTGTACCGAACCCGCCGTAAAACATTATATAGATCAGGGCCACGGTACAGATATTTTCCGTCATCTCAAAATTATCAAAAGAAAAACGGAATGGTCCTTCTACACCGAAAAGCATCCCCAGTCCTATGAATGCAAGAAGTGCAGGCACACCTATCTTATGCGTGATCCTGTTCATTATCACACATGCAAAAATGATTATTGATATTATTATAAGATAGAAGACCATATATCACCGCCAGCTGATATTTTTAATATTATAGAACAACCGTACTGCCTAATGCAAATGAATATATCATTTTCTCCTTCACCGGCTTTCCGGTTGCCCGTGTCATGGCTTCACCGTAAATCTCCAGTTGTTTGCCGTATCTTTTTTTTAATACAGACTCTCCCCCTCTCTTTCTGACCCTGTCGGTTTTATAATCCAATATGACCAGGCCTCCTTCCTCTTCAAAACAAAGATCCACCACTCCCTGTACCAGCAGATCTTCAGAACGGCCCTCTCGGGCGATCCCCATCATAAACTGCTGCTCTCGCATTTCATTGCCTGATCTGAAAGCTTTTTGTATTCTTTGTCCTGTATCAGACTCCATAAGCTTTAATATATCACCGGCTTCAATCTCAAGTTCTGCTTCAGGAGGTAGGATACCCGACTTAATAAATGATACTATCTGTTCCTTTATATCATCATAATTCCCGCAGCAACACGGATCCATATGCTCAAGGAACCGGTGATAAAGGGTTCCTCTGCCTGCTGCAGAAAGCTTCCCCGAGTCCGTAAATTCTCTGAATGAACCGTATTCTTCCGGTTCCGGCTCTTCTTCATATTTTTCTCTGTAATCCAGTGCCGCTTCTTTTTCATCAGCATAACCCATCCGTTTCAGTTCACTGACAGTCACTTTAGGTCTAAGACCTATCTCCTCTTCGAAAGGATATTTAAAGCCGGCGAACCGTTCATATGCCTTATCAGTCATTTTTATATCCCGTTTTTCCGGTACTTTATTTGCAAATGAAGCCTCAACTTCCGCAGAAATATCACCGGAAAAGGTCTGTATCACCTCAAAAAGATCACTTCCCCTTTCCTGCTCATTCAGGATGACCGGAAGTGTACACTTAAAAAAGTTTGTACAGGCATCCAGGTCATTAATACCGAAGTTTCCTGTTAATCTATAACAAAATGCATCTCCTCCTGCATTCTTTATGTCATCTCCTTTATATGTACCTATCATATACAGTTTTTCAACAGCACGGGTCATAGCCACATAAAGAAGCCTGAGTTCCTCTGATATATACTCCTGTTTTTTTTCTGCCTGCAAAGCTCTTTTAAATGCAGTTATCCGTTTTACCTTTCTTTTGTTATCATACACATCAGTGATAAATGCATTTTCCCCTATTATCATCTTTTCTTTATCTGTAGCATCCGTCATGTTCATAGTTTTTCCCATTCCTGCCAGAAACACTACAGGAAATTCAAGGCCCTTGCTCTTATGAATGGTCATGACCCTCACCACATCCTGGATCTCGCTCACGGCTGAGATCTCCCCCTTTCCCTCTCCTGTATCCCCGATCCTTTCCAGATACCGTAAAAACTGAAAAAGACCATTGTAACTGGTTCCCGTGAACATAAATGCCCTGTTCAGGAGCAGGTCTGTATTGGCAAGACGACGCTTCGAGCCTGGCATAGTACCCAGATAGGAATAGTATCCTGTCTCGTATACAACTCTCCATAACAGATCATAAACGCTTAAAGATGCCGCTTCCTCACGAAGTTCATGGAGTTTATTAAGAAAATCCTTTACTTTACATAAAAGAACCGGATCTGTTTCCGCAGCCTCACTTTCATCCTGTGCCTTTTTGAGAAGACCGTTATAGAAAAACTCCTCACGGCATCCTGACCTGAGCACGGCTGTATCGTCTGCCGTAAAACCACCGAAATAGGAAAGCATTACCGCTGTAAATTCCACATCATCAAGGGGATTATCTATTATTTTCAGCAGACTTATCACCGGACGTATTTCATATGTTTCTGTGTACACGGATGTACTCTCTGCAAAAGAAGGTACATTATGATCATTCAATATCTCAGCTATAAGAGAACAAGTCCATCTCTTTCTGCACAACACGACAATATCCCTGTAAGTAATATTCCTGTATTCTTTTTTCTTCGTGTCGAAAACCTTACGTCCTTCATATAAAAACGGTTTTATCATCTCAGCGATCCTTAAGCCTTCCAGTTCCTCAGATTCCCGGAACTCCTCCTTGCCGCATAGGATCACTTCACAGCCCACCCGTCCTTCATCTCCTGAAAAAACAGGTTCTTCACCCCCATATTCGTCAAAATCGTATGAAGGAACCAGTTTTTCGCTTTCATCATATGATATGCCCGTATAATCACGGTTCATGACCGCAGAAAATATCCTGTTACATCCTTCCAGAACTCCATCTCTGCTTCTGAAGTTATTCTGCAGGATTATCAGTTCATCTTTATCAAAGCTGCCACTGCCGAATTCTTCATACCGTGAAAGAAACATACCCGGATCACTGCCCCTGAATGCATATATACTCTGTTTTACGTCACCTACCATATATCTGTTATCATCTTTTGCTATGGCACTTAGTATCTCCTCCTGAAGTGCATTGGAATCCTGGTATTCGTCTGTAAGGATCTCATCATAAAAGGACTTTAACTCAACAGCCGCAGGCGTCAGCTCTGAACTCTTACCCTCACGCCTTACCAGTATGTTCAGTGCCATATGCTCAACATCTGCAAAAGTTGCGATATTTCTTTTCTTCTTTTCTTCTTTCAATACTTCGGAAAAGCGGCGGGTTATCCTGACTATAAGCTCTGTCTGTTTTTTTATGTATAATGCATCGT
>CACZTF010000212.1 GCA_902784025.1 uncultured Lachnospiraceae bacterium | reverse complement strand
CTTCGGTGTGAACACCTCCGCCGGAGTCCCCTCTGCATACACTTTGTTATCATTGATTATCACCAGCTTGTCCGCATACTTTGCCGCCATATCAAGGTGATGCAGGGTAAGCAGTGTGGTGTAATTATTCTTATGGGTCTCCTGCCTTAAAAAATCAAGCAGATGAAACTGCTTATTAAGATCCAGGGCGCTGGTGGGTTCATCCATGACCAGCAGGCTGGGATTTTTTACCAGAGCCTGGGCGATAAATACCAGCTGCCTCTGGCCTCCGGACAGCTCTGAGATCCCTCTCCGGGAAAACTGCTCGATCCCCATAAGGCTGAGTATGCTTTCCACGGAATCTGTATCCTCCTTTGCGACCTTCAGGCCAAGCCTGGTCAGCCGCCCAAGAAGGACCACCTCGAAAACGGAAAGTCGGGCATCACATGCCAGGTTCTGGTCCAGATAACTCATCATATCATGATATTTCTCATGGGTAAGAGAGGTGATATCCTTCTCGTCAAATTCCACATAACCGTGATATTTGTTCAGCCTGTTTATGCACTGGAGCATGGTAGTCTTTCCGCTTCCGTTTGCACCGAGCACCACAGTCATCTCACCAGGCTTTGCTGTAAATGTGATCTTGTCCAAAATTTTCGTTTTTCCGTAGGAAAACTCCAAGTCCTGTACTTTTAACATTTCTTCTCCGATTACATTGTTTACTTCCTTACCGCTTCCGCAGCAGCAGTATAAGATAGAAGGGCACTCCGATAAGTGACGTGATGATACCTATAGGGAATATGGCTCCCGGCACCAGTACCTTACTCACGCCGGAAGCAAGCGACAGTATTATGGCGCCGCACACTGCTGACATGGGCATAAAGTATCTCTGATCCTCCCCCAGTATCATCCTTGCGATATGGGGTCCCACGATACCGATAAAACCTATGGTTCCCACAAATGCCACAGCGGTTGCCGTAAGGATTGAGATCAGGATAAACATCTGCTTTCTGACCCTGTCCACATTCACGCCCATGCTCTTTGCCCTGTTGTCGCCGAGGCGCATAGCTGTGAGCTTCCAAGCATTTGCCATGAAAATGATGAATACTATGCCGAAAACAACAGCCAGTATAGGCATATTTACCCAGTCTGCCTTCTGCAGGCTTCCGAAAGTCCAGAATGTGATGTTCTGCAGTGTCTCCGCAGAGGCCATATACTGCATAAAGGACTGCAGCGCCTGGAAGAAGAAAACCATTCCGATACCCGCCAGCACCATCACCGACGGTGTGAACTGTCTGGCCTTGCTTATAAAATATATGGCCATGCATGCGGCTATGGCAAATATAAATGCTACAGCCGGCACCAGAAACTTACCCAGTATAACCAGGCTGCCTCCCCCAAGCACCATGACCATGGATGCGCCCACACCGGCGCCGGCGCTGACTCCCAGCGTATAGGGCGATGCCATGGGATTGTTCAGTATGGTCTGCATCACGGCTCCCGCAACACCGAGAGCCGCTCCCACCAAGACGCCCATGATGGCTATGGGCATGCGCATATCCCAGACTATGGCCCTGACCTTTACGCTTGCCGACCCGGGATTAAATAAAGTGGCGAACATTTCACCAATACTTGTTCCCGAGGAGCCCGTGAAAAGATTGAAGAAAAAAGCTCCCGCCATTATTATCAGCGCAATGATAAGTATGATGGTCTTTCTCCGTGTAAATGATGCGTATGTATCACTCACCGCCTAAATACCCCCAAAGATCAGTATTCATAGAACCATGTGCCTGCGAAGTCGTAAGGCAGAAAGGTATCATAATATTCTTTGAGTGTTGCAGTGGCATCTGTATCCTTAAATTCTTCAGGCCAGAGAAGCTTTGCAAAGAACTCGTAGCAGGCTACATCATAAACCTCTTTTGCAAGTCCGTGATGGACCACGTAGATCTCACCATCTTTAACGGCGCTGAGATCTGACCATCCGGATCTTGCCAGATAACCCTCTACAAGCTTTCTTGTATCCGCCTCATTTGAATCAAAGCCGAGACGTATGGAATCTGCTACCTTAGGCCAGTATGAACCTGCAAATACGATCTTTGAGGGATCCTTTTCCAGAAGATACTCAGGATCTATAGCGCCGTATCCGCTCTCGGGAACAACACCATCGCCGATGCTGTTGCCGCCGGCAACATATGCGATACCGCCCCACATCTGGTTATTATCATAAGTGTTACCGTACTCAGACGGTCCGCCCGATCCAACCTCTATATAGAGATCTTCTCTTTCTTTTGACTTAAGGATATCTGCAACCTTATCCTCTACGGCATGTCTGTGCTCCTTATAGAAATCTATTATCTTCTGAGCCTGGTCTTCCTTGCCGAATGCCTTTCCGAGGATCTCTATAGTCTTAACATGATTCTCTTCTGTCTCGTCATGAAGCTCTATATAGATAATGGGTATTCCTGCTTTTTCAAATTTTTCTTTTACCTCTGCGTCAACTGTTTCCTTGTTCATGGTGGAAACGATAAGGGCATCTGCGTCGGAATTAAGAATTCCCTCTGTATCAAAATCCTTGCCAAGGGAACCGACCGTAGGTATGTCTGCAAGTTCGGGAACTGTCTTAATGAACTGATCCCACATATCCTTACGGTTGTTCTGCAGGCCCTCGTCCATGTAAGCTATATACTTGTAGACGTCTTTACCAAGGATCGCAGACATGGTCATAAACGCGCCGCCGGAACCTGAAGCCTGGATCACCACGTGCTCAAGAGGCTTCTCGAGTTTGATGTTCTGGCCGGCACAGTCCGTAAATTCGATGGCCGCTGTTTTCGCTGCCGTAGTAGTTGCTGCGGTCGTGCTTGCAGCTGTTGTGGTTGCTGCCGCTGTAGTTGTCGAAGCTGCAGATGTTGTAGCTGCGGTGGTTGAATCACCGCCGCCGGTACCTCCGCATCCTGCCAGCAGACTTCCCCCCAGTATCACTGCTGCTAAAGGTATGGTAAATCCTCTCTTAAATTTCATTTTCCTGAAACCTCCTAAACAAATGATGATAACAAATTCGAATGCAGATAAGATGTTTTACGTACGATGATCTTTAAACGTCACAATTCTGACAGACGTTGAAATATATTAAACACCCATATGCACTGTGTACAGTCTATATTACATGCTGTCTCAATATAACCCCCCGCAGGGGATGACAGGTGTGCATAATGTGCATGATCTTATTAACTAAAACTTCCCACATGTCATTCCGGGGAGCAGCATTGTTATACTTACGATGAGATTCCCCGGAAACCGCAGGCGGTACCCCGGAATGACAGTAAATATGATATTATCCCGGATAACCCTATCTTTCCGCTTAATTATTTTAGGCAGCACGTGTAAATATTCTTATAAAATAAAGTGTTATATATCCCCCTCACGGGCTTATCATTTTTTCAATATGTAGTATATTGTACATAACCTG
>CACZTF010000211.1 GCA_902784025.1 uncultured Lachnospiraceae bacterium | reverse complement strand
TGACGCAGACCTATTATGTGAGAAATAACGGAGATGATGTATCCGATCTGACCATATCAGTGGGTGAGGATGTAAGCAGATACCTGTCAGTAAGTCCGCTCATAGAGAATTATTATCTGGAGGAAGGGGGAGAGGTGTCTTTTACAGTAAAGCCTGATTTCTTTAATATGGATGAAGATGATATGGCTACGGTAACAGGACCGATAATCGCCACCGGTGGTGCAGCAAAGCAGGAACTGGCGGCTACATTCAAGATGCCTGAGAATTATAACACTATAGAGGCTTGGAGACTGGCACTTTATCAGGATGATAATCCGTATTACACAATTAATGAGACCCCGACTATTACAGATAACATATCTGTAAATGTTTCGGCCTTAAATGATGATATGGTTACGAGAGAAGATGTCGAAAACGCCTTAGGTATTAGTTCTGAAACAGGAATGATTGTATTGTCACAATGTAATCAAGAATACACTTACACTGATAAAAACGGTGAAAATCAGAGTATAAGGCTGGAAACTACAATATCAACAACAGAAAGTGAGGATAAGAACAAAACTGGCACAGTAAGTCACTCTTATCATGAAGGTAATGATGAAGTGATATTTGAAACCAACATTTATCTGTCAGGTGATGAGACAAAGAAATATGTGTCGGATTATTTGGATGATGCAAGAGACTCTTTCAACATGAAAAAAAATGCTGCAGATATTGCAAATGAAATTTATAAGGAAATCAACGGCAAGGACATGGATGATTCTACTTTGAATTTTACCACTAAAATGACAGATACAGGCTGGGGGATTCTTCGTAATAATGACAGTACAAAAAATTTTGTGAATGTGATTGATAAGATTGATAATACATGGAATGAGGCAATAGATGCTTCTAAGATGACGGATTACTTAAGTGTTATCAATAATCCAACATATTCAGAAGAATTTAAGCAAGAAACAGCGAGTGAGGCCTCATTATTCTCATTAGAAAAATTGTTAAACAAAGGTGCTGATATTGTTCCAGGGGGTGGTTTTTATACAAGACAGTGGGAAACGGCTTTAGACATAATAAAAAGAATGACGGACACTCGTCATCATCCCAAAAGTAATGACGAACTGGGGTTATATGATAAAGAGGATGTAAAAGGTTCGCAATGCACAAATGCCGGAGAAATAACAAATAATCCGGATTCAAAAGTAGGAAGTGGTACAAAAAATGGTAGTGCTTCTGATTGGATTGGTAGCTTTTTTGACTGGATGGATTTCAATAGTTGGTTAGGTAATGAATGGGATGGAGATAGTGAGTCTTTATTGAAAAGAGCCGAAAACTATAGCAACAGAAGAAAGGCAAATAAAAAAATAGCAGTTCAAAAAGTTGGCGGAGAAATAGTTGCTGCTGCGGAAACAAATGAGATTAAAGAAAATGCAGATAATAATAGTTTAGAGAAACCTGATAATATAAATCTAGTGTTCATGACAGGAAGAATAGAGAGTGTTGAAGAAGATTATACTGATACAACAGTTACAAGGCAAACAGTAAGAGTTAACGGCACTGAAATAGGTACGGTTTCTACGGATGGCTTGTCAGAATTATTTATTGTGGGATTAATAACAGATGTATTCAATTTAGGAACAACGAATAAAATAGACAGGATATTTAATACAAATCCCGGTTCTCATAGTATAGATACCGACACAGAATATAATACTTTTATTTCACCTAATGCACTTATCGCTTATACTGGTTCTTTGGATAACATAGAGGATATACGAGCTCTTCCGGATTTTGCAGTGTATCCGGAAAATATTTTATCTGAAAAAGATAGTTATGTAGGAGATAGTAATCCTATTACTGTTAAACTTTATAACAGAGGACCAAAAGGAGGATGGGTAGATGTTGAAATAAAAATAGAGGGTGAAAGTGTTTATAATGAAACCAATAAATACATAGGGGCTTTCACTGGAAATTCAGTAACGTTCAATTATACTCCGACTAAAGAGAATCATAACATATCCGTTTATTTGAATAATAAGACTGTATACGCTAATGAACGTAATAATAAAAATAATTCGGCAATGAAAAATGTCAAGTTCAAGCGTTACGAGGATTGTGCCAACGAATTCTTGACACAATCAAAACTAAAGGGTATTTTATACTTGAGAGGAGGATTATTATTTTATAATGAAAACAAATATGATTCTCTTCTGCAAGAAGTTAAGGTTTATATTTTACGAGGAGGTATTTATGGGATACAGCGGTGACGGAGGAAGTAAGGATCCTTCAAAAGGCGGTTACAACAGTTTCGATTATTCCTACGGCGGTTCTTATAATGAGAATATAGGATACACAGGGCGAGACTATTCCTACGGCGGTACTTACAATGATTATTTAGGATACACCAGTCAGGACTATTCCTACGGTGGTACGTATAATGAAAAATTAGGATATACGAGCCGGGATTATTCCTATGGCGGAACATATAATGATACAACCGGATATACAAAGCCGGATTCTTATGGCGGAAGTTATTCAAGCGGGTCAGGTGATGGCGGAAAGTAACAAAAGAGAATTAGTATTTAAGCTGATTAAGGAGATTACGCCTAATAAGAACATCTCTATTAAATTAGATCAGAAGCTTTGTGATGATTTAGGATTATGTTCATATGATATGATGCTTTTGATTAGTTTGATGGAAGAAAACGGTCTTTCTGTGAATATAACACAGATTGGTGACAACGCAACAGTAGAAGAATTGGTAAAAGCAGTAGATTGTGAGGAATGAGTATGGCTAATATAATGTTAACAGACGTATGTAACCTGAATTGCTCATACTGCTTTGCAAACGAATTTGTAAATAAAGATAAAAATGAGATAACAGAAAAAGCGTTTGACAGGGCTGTGGATTTTATTGTTGGGGATGGCACCCATGAATCAGTTGGACTTATAGGAGGAGAGCCTACTATTCACTCAAGATTTGACCATCTTTTAAGAAAATTGATTAGAGATAGTAGAGTGAAAAATGTCATCATATATACAAATGGTTTAGAGATAAGCAGGCATTGGGACATAATCACTCATAAAAAGGTTCATCTTCTGATTAATTGTAATCCACCCACAATAACGGGCAGCCTTTGTTTTGATACCCTGAGGAACAATCTGGATATATTGATAAGAAAAAAGGAGTTCAAGGAAAATGTAACTCTGGGAATAAATATGTTTGAAGCTGAGTTTGAATATGCGTATATAATCGAATTGCTAAAAAGGTATGATTATCATCATGTAAGAGTATCTATTACAGTTCCCAATATTGATGGCAAGAGAAATATAGACGCACACGATTATTTCAGAAGTATCAAACCAAGAATGCTCAGTTTTTTTCGTGAACTGTTCAGTAATAAAATAGTACCGAATTTTGATTGTAATAAGATACCCTCATGTCTGATTGATCCGGATGAAATTACTGAGTTCAGACAGTATATGTCAGAATCGGATATGTCAGATAAGGTAAAAAAGAGTAATGTGGGAGATCAATGCGTCAGGTGTGTCCCTGTGATAGATATCAGGCAGGATCTTACTGCGGTGAGATGCTTTGGTCTTTCAGAATACACTAAGGAGGATATCAGACAATTTAAAACTATAAGCGATTTGGAAAATTTTTACCTAAGGACTATTGATGCATATGTATACAACACTTCATACTCTGCGAAATGTAATGATTGTTACAAACGGTATACTGCCCAGTGCTCGGGCGGGTGCTATGCATTTAAGATAAATGAGATCCTGGAGGTAAAAAAGTATGCGGAAAAAAGGATGACCGGCATGGTGGGTACGGAAGGATGACAAATATTATATTACAACCTGTAGATATAGAGCGGGATCTTAATTTTATTTATGAGAATATGCTGTCTGAGGATTTATACTTATTCTCTTCAGTGATAGTTCTGAATACCAAAAAGGATTTTGCGGAATGGCTAAATGTTAGATTGCATAACGAATTTCATGATTTTTACATGGTTGATTTGGACGGTTCATCCATAGGTTTTGTATACAATTATGACTTCTCGCTCATTAACGGTCACTGTAAGATAGTAACATATATCAATAAAGAAAAAAGAAGTACTGGGGCAGGCGGAATTGCGAGTGTTATTTTTATTAAAAAACTTTTTGAAGCCTACCCTATTCATAAGATATATACTACAGTTTATGATTATAATGAGCAGAGTATATCCAGCAATTTAAAAGCCGGCTTTAAAAAAGAAGGGTATCTGAATGAGTTTAGATACTACAAAGGCAGTTATCATGGTTTATATATATTGTCAATGACCCGCAGGACATTTTTTGAAACACTTGGAAAGGTTATAAGATGATTTCATGTCTTAATCTATGTGAGATTCTAAATGAAGAAAATGCAAAAAAAATTTTTTATTCAATGGTCGAGGGAAAAAAATATGACAGAATTTACTTTGGTTCATATTTTTGCAGCCGGTATTTTTTGAATATTAATTTTTACAAATCTTTTGTTAAAAGATTAAAAGAAGAGAAGATAAGTGCTACATTGGTTATTCCCGTATTTACGGAAAATGATCTTAACAGTGCGAAACAAATAATAGATGATATAGTCCTATGTGAATGCGGATATATAGATGAGATTACAGTAAATGATGAGGGAATGTTAAATTATGTAAAAAAAATGTATAAAGGCATAAGGGTTAACATCGGAAGACTTCTTTTTAAAGAAGCAAGGGACGTACGTGTGACTGAATATGACAGGCAGACTCATGTGATTGGAAACAGTACTTCGTTTATTGCAGATAATACAGACGGGGTTATAGAGATAGATGAGGTTGGCAGCGAGATAGTTTTTTGTGATGACAACTTAATAGCTAAAAAGACAGGCGTTCATTATCCGTTATGTTTTGTGACAACCGGTAACATCTGCAAATATGCTTCAATTCATCTCGATATAGAAAAAAAATTCAGACCAAACTCAAAGTGTCGGCTTGAATGTCAGAAGATTTACGAGCAGACTACGGAAACAATGAAGGATAAGATATTCGATTTTTACAGGATAGGAAGAACAGTATATGTCGGAAGGCATGACAGAGCTATTATTAATAGTGAAGTTGAACGACAGATTTACTTTCCGTTTTTTGATTTGTTGAAGTTAGAAGGGTAAGCCCATGAAGATATTAGTACCACTAAATGATAAAGAAGTGCTCGCAAGATATATTAACGCAGGAGCAGACGAGTTTTATCTGGGTTTTTATGATGACAAATGGGAAGAGCGTTTTGGCCGCTTCACTGATATAAACAGGATGTCAGGTTTTGGAAAACTGGCCAATAAATATTCCTTTGAGGAAATATCGGACATTATTAAGAATATAAAAAGTCAAGGTAAATCAGTGTATATAACCATGAATGCAAATCTATATTCAACTGATGAGATAGATTATATTTGCGTCAACTACTTTGAGACCTTAAAGAAAACAGGAGTGGATGCGGTTATAATTTCAGACCTGAAACTTGCTAAGGCAGCGCATGATAACGGTATTAAAACTGTAGCCAGTACTATGTGCGGTATATATAATTCCGATATCGCAGAAATCTATAAAAAAGCAGGTGTCAAGCGGATAATAATCCCACGGGATGTTAGTTTGGCTGAAATAGAGTCTATGTGTTCGGTAAATAAAGAAATTGAATATGAAGTTTTTTTTATGAGAAACGGATGTGTTTTTTCAGATTGTTATTGTCTGGGTATGCACAGACCTGAATGCGGATCGTTTTGCGGATTTATTAAGACGCGGTCAAAAAAAGTGTTTTCAAAGTATAAAGGATTTAAAGAACACCATGATATGGAATTAAATGACCATCTTTACAATTCCTTCTTTCACAGAGAAGCTTGTGGAATGTGTGCTTTATATCGTCTGATGAAGTCAGGAGTCAGTTCTCTTAAGATAGTGGGAAGGGCAGATCAGCAGGAAGCGGTGGAAAAGGATATAGTCCTTACCGGAAAAAATATCGAATTAGCAAAGTCCTGCGAATCAGAAGCAGAATTTTTGGATCGGATGCTATTTCACGAAGGGATGATGAAAAAATGTATGCTCAGTTTTTCCTGCTATTACCCGGAGATAAGATTTTGAAAAGGGGATTATTAATTGTTTGAATTTAAAAGAATATCAACTCTTCAGGATATACTGTTTGTTTACGAGTTACAGCTTTGTACAGATCTGTTTGAAGAAAAAATAGAAAATAAAGACTTTTTTATAGAATCTTTTCAACGTAAGTTGAAAGGATTTTATCATGATTTTTTTATTGTATTGAAAAGTGATATCAGAGCGGGTGCGGTATTGGCTTATGATTACAGATTTTATGATCGTCATTGCAAGATAAGTATTGCACTGGAAAATGGAAACAAAGAGGATATTGTTAAAATCATTCTGAAATTCATGGATTACTTGTATTCTTCATACCCTTTGAACAAGGTGTTTACTTATCAGGAAAATGCAAAACTAATTGAAGCATTTATAGAATGTGGTTTTATTCAGGAAGCATTACTGGAAGGTTATAGATTTATCGAAGGTCAACGAAAAGATATATATATACTTTCGGTTAAATTGAATTAAAAAAAGGAAAAAGGTTTTGGATATAGTAACAGAAAAATCAAGGAATTATTCTTTTTATGAACTATTGGAAAGTTGTTCATTTCAATACAGTAAACGTGTATTATTTGAGACTTATGGAAGAAGCTATACGTATAAAGAATTTTATACAGATGTCTTGAAAGTATCACGGAATATCTCTTCCGTGAAATATGATTATTATTGTATCGACACTAACAGTGCATATTTATTCGGAGTGGCATTTTTTTCTATTGTGATATCAGGAAAAACTGCATTGCTGTTAAACAATGAGGTTAATAAGAATGACGATATTTGTTTTTTAGATGATGATGATATTAAAAGTATTATGTTGACTTGCAGTATGGAAAAATTAATATTATCAAAAGCTGATATAGATAAGCCATGTGTGATAATAGGAAGTTCAGGAACAACTTCTGTTGAAAAAGGCGTCATGCTTTCTCAAAGGAATCTGCTTGTTGAGTTAGAAACGCTTATATCATTTAAACCATTTCCGGAGCATGAGACTTACCTACATATATTGCCGTATAATCATCTATATGGCTTATTAGGGGAGTTTCTTATCCCCTTTAGTACAGGAGGAAAAATATGTTTTTCCGAGGATAAGTTGGGTTTGTTTAGTAATCTGAATGTTTTCAAGCCTACATACTTATTCGCGCCTCCGGCGATTGTTGAAACTATAGTTAAAAGGTTGGAATATAACGGGGATTTTGCATGTGCTACAGGCGGACGTCTGAAAGCTATCATCGCAGGTGGTTCTTTTTTGAAGGTGGAACTTCGTGAAATACTTAGCAGTTATGGTGTTCAGATATACGTAGCTTACGGTCTTACAGAATGCTCACCGGTAATTAGCATAGAACGTGACAATGCTGTGCTTAAAGGAAGCGTCGGTCAGATCATACCATGTTGTAATGTAAAAATTATCGATGGAGAGATAACGGTTACCGGTTCCACGGTTATGTTAGGTTATTGGAATGACCCGGAAGCTACTGAAAAAGTACTTTATGATGGAGTTCTGCATACAGGAGATATGGGATATATAGATGATAAAGGTTATCTTTTTTTAACAGGAAGGAAAACAAATCTAATAGTTCTGGAAAATGGAAAAAAGCTGATTCCGGAAAAGATAGAGGCTGCGCTTGAAGCAAAAGAAAATATATCTGAAGCACTTGTTGCAGAAGCAGATACGGATTCAGGAATCAAGATAAATGTTTTTATTTTTCCGAAATCAGGAACTGAAACGGGAGATGTAAAACATGATGAGATAAAAAATATTTTAAGTGATTTTTTTTCACCGGCATTGTTGGGAAAGATTATTTGTGAAACGGAACCTTTAAAGAGAAATACACTTGGAAAGCTTAACCGGAAATACTATAAAAATAAGAAAGTATTATAATATGAGTTTTAGAATTTGAAGATAAAATAGAATCATAAAAAAATATTATGCAAATCTATATTTGAAAACGCTTTACTCCTAAATTTATTATTGGGTGGGTATGGCGTTTTTTTATGCGTACTTTTATTTTCCCGAAGGGTGTAATGCTTATTTTACACTATTTTTGTGATGTTATTTAGTAAATGGTCGATAACCTGTACCCTACCGCCGGATTGAAATTCCTGAGATAATGAGTGTGCAAAGTGTAAAAAGTTTAATTACACTT
>CACZTF010000210.1 GCA_902784025.1 uncultured Lachnospiraceae bacterium | reverse complement strand
CTCAAGGCTTATGGTCCCGCCGCACTCTTCTGTAAATATGACACACATGATCTGCAGCTCTTTTTGGATGTTAGACGGAAGCTTTCCGAATCCGTCACTGTTAAAATAAAATTTTTTTTCATATGCGCTTGCCGCACAAAGAGTAGTTGTTCCGGACATATGAACACCTTTCCGATCTGCAATAAATGATCTATCCGTTATTCCGGGGACCTTATCAATGCTTCTAAACTATGGTCTGTATTACAGGACTGCTCCTAAAGTCGCAGCCATCACAGCTTTTATAGTATGCATCCTGTTCTCAGCTTCTTCAAATACAACGGATTGTTCCGACTGAAACACCTCGTCAGTAACTTCCATCTCCGTAATACCGAACCTCTCATGAAGGTCCCTGGCCATACCGGTCTCAAGATCATGAAAAGAAGGCAGGCAATGCATAAAAACAGCATGATCCGCAGCTCTTTTCATTAGCTTTGAATCCACCTGGTAAGGCATAAGATCCTTTATGCGGTCTTCCCATTTCTCATATGGCTCTCCCATGGAAACCCATACATCAGTATAGATCACGTCAGCACCGTCAGCCGCACTCAACTCCTTGCTCATAGTGATGGAACCGCCGCTTTCCTGTGCCCATATCCTGCATTTTTCCTGAAGATCTTCATCCGGAAAATATTTATCATCAGGAGCACATGCGGTAAAATGCATACCCATCTTTGAAGCTGCCACCATCCAGGAATTACCCATATTATAACGTGCATCTCCGAAATATACTACACGTTTCCCCTTAAGATCTCCCAGTTTTTCTCTTATAGTCAGCATATCGGCAAGAAGCTGTGTCGGATGGAACTCATTCGTCAGTCCGTTCCATACGGGCACATCAGCATTATCTGCCAATGCCCTAACTATCTCCTGTCCGAATCCCCTGTACTCTATCCCGTCATACATGGTGGTAAGAACCCTTGCAGTATCGGCAATACTTTCTTTCATCCCTATCTGGGAACCGCTCGGGTCAAGGTAGGTTGTACCCATACCCAGGTCATGTGCTGCAACTTCGAAAGAACAGCGTGTCCTGGTACTGGTCTTTTCAAAAATAAGGGCAATATTTTTTCCTTTTAACGGCTCCCATATCACACCATCTTTTTTCATTTTTTTAAGCTTAGACGATAAGTCCAGCAAATATTCGATCTCATCTCTGTTAAAATCACACAGCGTAAGAAAATCACGTCCTTTAAGATCCATATCTTTTATTATGGGCATTTTTATGCAAAAAGCCCGCCCTCTCCTTTCATATGTTTTTCTCTGTAAACACCTGTATTCCAGTGTATTCCTGACGATGTTAAAAATGTATATTTATGCTTTATTTATGTATAATAAACCATTTTTTTATACTTTGCAAGTTATTGCTTTCCGTAATGTGAATTTTCAGATCCCGCTATTTTCAGTCAGTCATTCCTGTAACGGGTTATCAGATAGCGGGTCATTTATCTCGGTTTGTCTATATACCTTGTTATATCACCGAAAACCATCCTCTTCCCTATCCCTTCTTCTGTGTGTCCTATAATCGCAGCCTTGATACCTTCAAAGGCTGTCATCTTACTGCATAATTCATTTCCTTTTTCCAGGCACACTATCAGACATCCTTCAGAATCACATCTGTAGGGATCCTCGCCGAAGATCTCACATATCTCCACCGTGATCTGTGAAACCGGTATCCTTTCAGCAAAGATCTTAAATCCCGATCCCAGCATCTCTCCCAGCTCCCATAGGGCAGCAGATACACCTTTATTACCTGTTTTCACTACAACGCTTTTCCGGCCGGACAGTAGATCCCTGATCCCGGACATCTTTTTTAAGAAGGATTCATTTAAGAAGTTATCCTTAACCTCTCCCAGTTCCCTAAGTATATGTCCCGGAAACCGCCTCCCCACCTCATCCGGATATTTATCCGCAAGCTTCAAGGCTCCGGACATTCCTGCGCTTCCTATGAAAACTATGTCTTTAAATAATCTTTCACCCATTTGACAATCCCGGAAATCAATTAATCGATGATCTTTCCCGTAAAAGACCAAACTTTGCGTTAACTAACCGTATCAGTCAGTCCTGCTCTTACACAGGTCCCTCAAAAAACACTCGCTGCATTTTGGATTTCTGGCCGTACATATCTCCCTTCCAAGAGTTATGATCTGGAAATTATATCTGATCCAATTCTCTTTAGGTATTTTTTTATAAAGATCAAATTCTATCTTTACCGGATCACTTTCCCCGGTAAGACCTAATCTCGCCGAAATACGTTTAACATGGGTATCTACCACGATCCCGGGAGTTTTATAGATATGACCGAGAAGTACATTGGCGGTTTTACGTCCAACGCCTGCCAGAGTCAGAAGCTCTTCCATATTATCAGGAACCTTTCCTCCGTACTTATGAACTATATCCCTGGCTGAAGATATCATATTTTTAGCTTTATTATGATAAAACCCGGTAGATCTTATATCCTCTTCCAGTTCTTTCAGATCCGCTGCTGCAAAATCCTCTACTTTCCTGTATTTTTTAAAAAGATCCTTCGTTACTACATTTACACGTGCATCGGTGCACTGGGCAGAAAGCTGTGTGGCAAATAAAAGCTGCCAGTCAGTCTCATAATCCAGACCGCACCGGTCTTCAACCCCATAAGCTTCATCAAGGCGACGTAATATTTCTTTTGTTCTTTTGGCGACTCTCATTTTCACCTTCTTCTCCCGGAAGTTATCACCGGGTATGTCTTTTTATATACTCCTCATACAGATCCGGCCTTATCTTTTCAGTTATCTCCAGACTCTTTTTAAGCCTCCATTCATCTACACGTGCATGATGTCCCGACAACAACACCTCCGGAACTCTTTTCCCGTGAAATACCTCCGGTCTCGTATAGTGGGGATATTCAAGAAGTCCGTCGGAAAAACTGTCAGTTACCGCAGATTCATCATTATGAAGGACTCCGGGTACAAGACGTGCCACTGCATCCATCACGACCAGTGAGGCGAGCTCACCCCCTGTCAGGATATAATCTCCTATAGATATATCATCCGTTACGATCTCCTCAAGAACACGTTCATCTATCCCTTCGTAATGACCGCATAAAAATATGATCTCTTTATTCTTTGCCAGCTCATGGGCTTTTTTTTGTGTAAATGTTTCACCGCGCGGAGTCATATACACCACTCTTACAGGCAGGTTGGTCTTTAAACCTGTAATAAAACGTTTTTTTCGTATAAGACCGGCTGTATGATCATAAGCTCCGTAAACAGGTTCAGCCTGCATAACAAGACCTGCTCCGCCCCCGTAAGGATAATCATCCACCTTCATATGCTTATTGCCGGCAAAATCGCGTATATTGATATTTTTAAGTGTTATAAGATCATTTTTTACTGCTCTTCCCGTGATACTTGTATTAAAACAAGTCTCTATCATTTCAGGAAACAAGCTTAATGTATAAAAGTCCATGTTTCTTTAAT
>CACZTF010000209.1 GCA_902784025.1 uncultured Lachnospiraceae bacterium | reverse complement strand
GGTTAAGATCAGATTAAAGAGATTAGGTGCTAAGAAAAAGCCTTTTTACAGGGTTGTTGTTGCCGATTCCAGATCACCCCGTAACGGTAGTTTTATCGAGGAGATCGGGGTTTACGATCCGAACATCGAGCCGGCAAGGTTTGAGGTTGATTCCGAAAAGGCACAGAAGTGGCTTGGTACAGGTGCTCAGCCCACAGATACAGTTGCAAGACTGTTTAAGGCTGCAGGCATCGGAAAATAATGAAGTGATTTTTCAGGACATTTAACAAGAGGTTTCGTCAAATGGAACGATTGGTGGAGATCATCGCAAAAAATCTGGTAAGCGATCCGGACAGTGTTTCCGTAAGCACGATTGAAGAGGGCGACAGGACTGTAATTGTTTTAAAGACTGCGCCTGAGGATGCAGGCCGTGTCATCGGAAAAGGAGGCAAGCTTGCCAAAGCCATAAGAGTTCTGGCTCAGGCCTCATCACGTGATAAGACAAAAGAAGTCAGGGTGCGTATAGATGACTGAAAAGGATTTCGATATTGAAAGATCACTCCGGGTCGGCGTTGTTGTCACGACACATGCGTTAAAAGGAGAACTGAAAGTTTTCCCCACAACAGATGATGCCGGGAGATTTGATGATCTTAAAAAATGTTTTATCAGGCTCAGAGACGGGGTCCGCATGCTGGAACCTGAATCTGTGAGATATTTCAAGCAGTTCGTTATCATAAAATTTAAAGGATACGACAATATAAACGATGTCCTCACATTTGTAAAAAAGGATATCCTTATAGACAGGGAAGACGCAGTCGAGCTTGAAGAAGGCGAGTACTTCATATGTGATCTGGTGGGCAATACAGTTATTTCCGATACCGGCGAGAGGCTTGGTATCCTGGAGGATGTCATCACGTCAGCTTCTAATAATGTATACATAGTTAAGCGTGATAACGGAAAGGAATTGCTCATTCCCGTTATACCGGACTGTATAGTAGGTCATGATACAGAGCAAAAGATAACGACGGTACATCTTCTCGATGGATTGCTTGATCTGTAAGTATTCAAAATGTTCTGAAAAGTATATTGATCATATTTTACTTGCCGGGTAGTTCAATTTATATCTGTATTAAAGAAAAATATGCAGTGATATTTTGAAGCCCCGGTAAAAACACAGATTAACGGAGGTTAAACATGAAAGATTATATTTCTGAAATAGAGGCCGGACAGATGAAGGCCGAAACACCGGAATTCCGCGTAGGAGATACGGTAAAGGTTTCAAACAGGATCAAAGAGGGTAACAGAGAAAGAACCCAGATCTTCGAAGGAACCGTTATTAAGATCCAGGGAACAGGCGCACGTAAGACATTTACGGTAAGAAAGCTTTCAAACGGCGTAGGTGTTGAAAAGACTTTCCCCATCCATTCCCCGAACGTAGAGGGTGTGGCAGTCGTAAGAGAAGGTAAAGTAAGAAGAGCAAAGCTTTACTATTTACGCGAGAGAACAGGTAAGTCTGCACGTGTTAAGGCACTTGTAAAATAATAATTGATGACCGTGTGCGGAAACGTATACGGTTATTGTTTTATTGTCTTAAGAGGTACAGTATGAGTAACAATTATCAGTGGTTTCCCGGGCATATGGCAAAAGCCCTGCGTGCCATGCGTGAAGACATAAAGCTTGTGGATGTGCTCATTGAACTTGTGGATGCAAGAGCTCCGTTAAGCACAGGTAATCCGGTTTTACAGGAGCTGGCTGAGGGAAAGATCCACATTAAAGTCCTTAATAAAAGCGATATGGCCGATCCCGAGGCAACTAAACGATGGGTAACGTTTTTCAGGGACAGGGGAGATCTTGCCTTAGCAGTTGATTCCAAACGCAAGCAGGATGTTACTACCGTAGAGACCATGCTCACACGTCTTGCAAGAGATGAGTTTAAAGAGTCCGATGCAAGGTTTGAAGCGGCAGTAAGAGCTGCCGGAGGTGATCCCGGAAAAAGGAATGTCCGTATAATGGTCACAGGTATCCCGAATGTAGGAAAGTCGACATTTATTAATACATTTGCAGGAAAAGCAAGTGCAAAAACAGGAAACAAGCCCGGAGTAACAAGAGGAAAGCAGTGGATCCGGCTGAAAAGCGGCAATGATCTTCTGGATACACCGGGGGTATTATATGTAAAACCTTTAAGTGAAGAATCCGGGATGAGACTGGCCTTTCTGGGGTCTCTTAATGATAATAATCTTTCCGTTGATGAGCTTGCTCTGGATTTTGTGAAATGGTGCCTGGAAGCCTATCCCGGTTCCCTTTCCGCCAAATACGGAGTGGAGGAGACTGATGGTCTTGAAACGATGGAAGCTATAGGGGCAAAGCGCGGGTGTCTGAAAAAAGGCGGTATCATAGATTATGAAAGAGCGGCAGGACTGATCATCGATGATTTCCGCAATGCAAGACTGGGAAGATTATCATTGGAATAAAGCACAGATGCACCAAAGGGAGGATAAATTGAAAGAAGACAGATTAAAGGCAGAGCTTGAACGCCTTGAAGGGATGAAGACCTATGAAAAAGAATATGCCACTAAAGGCCTTATCTGCGGAATTGATGAAGCCGGACGGGGTCCCCTTGCGGGTCCTGTAGTCGCCGCTGCCGTGATCCTCCCTGAAGATGAGGATTTTATCTATCTGAACGACTCCAAAAAGGTTACGGAAAAAAGAAGGGAAGTGCTTTTTGAACAAATTGTGTCAAAAGCAGTTTCCTATGGTATAGGAATAGTTCCGCATGATATAATAGACGGGATCAATATCCTGCAGGCTACCTATGAAGCTATGCGGAAGGCTGTGGAGAATATGGAGACCCCGCCGGACGTATGTCTTGTGGATGCTGTGGAGATACCCGGTCTCGATATATATCAGGTCCCCATTATAAAAGGTGATGCAAAAAGTATTTCCATCGCTGCGGCAAGTATCCTTGCCAAAGTCACAAGGGACAGAATGATGTCAGAACTGGCGGATAAATATCCGGAGTACGGCTTTGAAAAGCATAAAGGCTATGGTACTAAGGCTCATATAGAAGCGATCCGGAAATACGGACCCTGTCCCGAGCACAGGGTTACTTTTATAGGCAGGATATTAGAGAAATAAAAAACGGTATAAAACCGTATATTCCGTTTTTTATACCGCTTAAGGATGAACGATATTATCATATCATCGATGGAGGATATTTATGGAATATGTTTTTACAAGTTATTATATAATATTAGGAATATCATTTGTAATATCTTTGATCGCTCAGATAATAGTAAAGGCAACATTTAACAAATACACACATGTGGGTGCTTCCAGCGGACTGACAGGTGCCCAGGCAGCACAGATGCTTTTGATGAGCCAGGGAATAGGTAATGTGAGTATAGGTCCCATACAAGGTTCTCTTACAGATCATTATAATCCTTCGGACAACACTCTGGCACTTTCCGAACCGGTTTATAATAAGTCATCAATTTCTGCCATAGCAGTAGCGGCCCATGAGTGCGGTCATGCCATGCAGCATGCTACCGGATACGGGCCGCTGGCGCTGAGGACCCTGCTTGTCCCCGCTGTCAGCATTGGTTCCAGGATCTCATGGATCTTTATAATAATAGGATTGTTTTATTATTCAACAGTCGGAAACTGGTTTTTATATATCGGCATCATCCTTTTTGCAGGTGCTGTAGTGTTCCAGCTTGTCACTCTTCCGGTGGAGTTGAATGCTTCAAGACGTGCTCTTACCCTGCTCAAGCAGAACGGTATCCTTGCCGGAAATGAGAATAATGCGGCAGCAAAGGTTTTAAGAGCAGCAGCCCTTACATATGTTGCAGCGGCCTGCGTATCCATACTGCAGCTTCTGAGATTGCTTGCCATAGCCAGGGGCAGAAGATGACGATAATATGATATGCATAACAAATGAGATATATCCATGAAGAATGATAATTTCCGGATATTGAAAAAAGACTATGAATGAAAGAAAAACTGCTCTGGATATACTGACAGATATAAAAAAAGGTGTCCCCAGCCAGACCGCTCTGCAAAACATGCCGGCCTATATGAAGGAAGGAGCAAGACCCGAAAAAAAGACACGGAGCTTTATAACCGCACTTGTGTACGGAACTCTTGAAAACTATATCTATTTAGATCATATCATAACCGTATTCACGGGAAAGCCGGTTAATAAACTGAAACCGTTTATAGCAACGCTTTTGGAGATGTCGGTATACCAGCTGATATTTATGGAGAATATTCCGGATCACGCTGTGGTAAATGAGGCCGTGCGCATAGTTGAGAGATCTCCGCAGAAAGGTCTTAAAGGCTTTATTAACGGAGTGCTCCGCAACATTGCACGAAACAGGAATGACCTTCCTGCCATCAATGGTGATGGTCTTTGCAGGCTTTCTCTGGAGTATTCCCTGCCGGATCATATCATAACAATGATATCAGATACCCTGGACAGATACGGGGGATCAGATAATAAAACAGAGATCTCTCTTAATCCGAAGACAGGAGAGGTTTTGGCAGGATTAAGAAAAAGACGTCCCCTTACCATACGCTGCAATACTCTGCTGATAACACCTTCAGAGCTTGAAGAAAAATTAAAAAAAGAGGGAGTGACCGTGACAAAAGATCCGGTTTTACCCGGATACGCCTTTAACATTACCGGTTATGACAGTATAGACAGCCTTCAATCATTTAATGACGGGCTTTTTTATGTGCAGGACACAGGAAGTATCCTTTCCGGTGAGGCTTCAGGATTTATGCCCGGAGAAAAGGTGCTCGATCTGTGTGCGGCTCCCGGGGGAAAGACCATAGGTGCAGCAATGGCAGGGGCTGTGGTAGAGAGCAAAGATATAAGCATACACAAGACCGGTCTTATACGTGAGAATGTGCGCCGGCTGAAGCTGAAAGAAGTATCTGTATCGGAGGCGGATGCGGCTGTTTTTGATCCGGAACTGGAAGAAAGTTTTGATTGTGTGATAGCAGACGTTCCATGTTCCGGGACCGGCATCATCGGGAGAAAGCCGGATATAGCCTTACATCTGCAGCCTGACGGTATAAAAGAGCTTGTATCACTTCAAAGGGATATCCTGAAAAACGCAGAAAGATATGTAAAAAAAGGGGGACGCCTTATATATTCCACATGTACCATCGACTATTTGGAAAATAAGGACAATGCCCGGCTGGTATCAGTAGAGAGATTTGAGAAGATTTTTGAGCGCCAGTGGTTTCCGGGGATAGACGGAGATACGGATGGGTTTTACACGGCAGTCTTTAAGAGGATAAAATAGCTGCAGATACGGGATGATATCATCTGCAGATGGTCATTAAGAATAAAAAGAATATTCACATCCATGTCACAGTTCAATGCTATATTTACACGTCGGAGGTCTGTTTTTTAGTATGACAAGACAAGACGAAAAACAGGAAGTTTTACCGGAATACAGGGATAGCTGTTCCTGTCCGGACATAAAGTCCATGACCACAGATGAGCTGGAACAGCTCCTTACGGATATGGGAGAGAAAAGATTCCGTGCAGGACAGCTTTTCAGATGGATGCATCAGCGTCTTGTCAAAGACATTGATGAAATGAGTGATCTTTCAAAAACGCTGAGAGACAGGCTTAAGTCCGAAACTTCATTTACAGTATTAAAAAAGCTTAAGGAACAGGTCTCGAAAACTGACGGAACAAGGAAATATCTTTGGGAGCTTCATGACGGTCAGAGGATAGAAAGCGTTTTTATGAAATATAAGCACGGCAATTCGGTGTGTATCTCATCCCAGGCCGGATGTGCCATGGGGTGCCGGTTCTGTGCCTCTGCCATAGGAGGTTTTGTAAGAAACCTGACACCGGCTGAGATGCTCGACCAGGTTTACCGTATACAGGACGAAACCGGGGAGAGGATCGATAATGTAACGGTCATGGGGACCGGTGAGCCTTTGATGAATCTCGATAACACACTTAAGTTTATCGGGATCATAAATAATGAAAAAGGATTGAATCTCAGTATCAGGAATATCACCATATCCACCTGCGGTATCATCCCGCAGATGATAAAACTTTCATCATACAAGCTGCCTTTGACACTGGCAGTTTCCCTTCATGCTCCGAATGACAAAATAAGAAAGACCATCATGCCGGTCGCAGAAAAATATCACTACGACAATCTGTTAAAAGCCTGTGATGATTATTTTAAGACCACCGGACGACGTATCACCTTTGAATACGCTCTTATGTCAGGTGTAAATGACAGTGAAGAAAATGCAGACGAACTGGCAGGAAAGATAAAACATCTGAACTGTCATGTAAATCTTATAAATATCAACCCGGTCGATGAAAGGGATTTCAAAAAAACATCTGTGGTAAACGCAGATAAATTCAGAAAAAAACTTGAAAAAAATCTGATAAATGTTACTATTAGAAGAGTGTTGGGGCAGGACATTGACGGAGCCTGCGGACAATTAAGGAGGAGATTTCCTTTATATGAAAGTACAAGCAAGGACTGATGTCGGGCGTACGAGAAGTGATAATCAGGATTTTTATTTCTTTACACAGGAACCGGTGGGAAGTCTGGACAACCTCTTTCTTGTAGCCGACGGAATGGGCGGTCACAGGGCAGGAGATATGGCCTCCAGGTTTACGGTGGAGACGTTTGTGCAGTTGGTCAGAAGTTATGAATATACAGACACAGTTACGATCCTTACAGAAGCAGTCACCCAGGTGAATTCTCTGCTTTTGAAGAAAGCCGGGGAGTCGGACGATTATGAGGGGATGGGGACGACCCTTGTTGCAGCTACCATCCAGGGAAACACACTTAAGGTAGCAAATGTAGGAGACAGCCGTCTTTATCTTATCGGTGATGATATTTGCCAGGTAACAAGAGACCATTCACTCGTGGAAGAGATGGTGCTGAGGGGACAGCTCGAAAAAGAAGAAGCCAAGACCCATGTGAACAAAAACATAATCACAAGGGCTATCGGCGCAAGCGAGTCGGTCACACCCGAGATCTTTTCGGCGGATCTGGATCCGGGGATAAAGATACTCATGTGCAGTGACGGTCTCACGAATATGCTGGACGACAGTAAGATAGCAAGACTTATAAAACGATCCGGCTCTGTAGATGAGGCGGTGGACGAGCTGATAATCGAGGCAAATGAAGCAGGCGGCAAGGATAACATAACTGCGCTGCTTATAGATCCGGAAATAGGAAGGTAATGATCATATGTTAAACAAAGGAACTGTACTTACGGGCAGATATGAGATAATAGAGCGGATAGGTACGGGAGGTATGGCTGATGTATACCGTGCCATGGATTCCAAGCTTAACCGCTATGTAGCCATAAAGGTTTTGAAAAGGGAATACAGAGAAGATGAGCAGTTTGTAACGAAATTCCGCCAGGAAGCGCGTTCTGTTGCAGGCCTTTCCCATCCTAATGTAGTAGGGGTATATGACGTAGGAAATGACGACGATATTCAGTTTATCGTACTGGAGCTCGTAGAGGGTATTTCTCTGAAAAAATATATTGAGAAAAAAGGTCATCTTCCTTACAAAGAGGCATTGAGCATAGCTATACAGGTGGCAAACGGTATGGCTGCAGCCCATGCCCATCATATAGTCCACAGAGATATTAAGCCTCAGAATATCATTATATCCAAAGAAGGCAAGGTAAAGGTAACGGATTTCGGTATTGCGAAAGCAGCAACTTCTACCACCACGGTCAGCACCTCTGCCATGGGGTCGGTGCACTACATGTCTCCGGAACAGGCAAGGGGAGGATATTCGGACGAGAGAAGCGATATTTATTCATTTGGTATCACTCTTTTCGAGATGCTTACGGGAGATGTGCCGTTTGACGGGGATACCACAGTGGCAGTGGCGGTCCATCATATACAGGATGAGATAATGCCGCCCTCTGAAAAGCTCTCGGGAATACCCAAAAGCGTAGACAGGATAGTCCAGAAGTGTACAAGAAAGAAAACAGATCAGAGATATCAAAGTGCAGGAGAGCTGATCGCCGACCTGAAAAGAGCACTTCAGGATCCGGAAGGTGATTTCGTAACTATTCCGCCTGTAGGTGCGGGCAGAGCTGATAATGTCCGGGCAGATGAGAGGGGAGAAAACACTGAAGACGGATTAGAAGAAGATATAGAGGATATAAGCAATGAGCGTAATCCCAGGATGGACAGCATCCTGAAATGGATAGGTATTGGTATCGCAGCAGCTCTTGCCCTGGTTGTTATATTCTTTGCCGTAAGGTATGCCCAGACAGGCTCTATTTTCGGCACCCCTGAGACTACCGGGTCTACAGAGGCCACCGTAGAACAGGTAAAAGTACCTGATGTCAAGGGTAAGACAGTAGAGGAAGCTACGAAGATACTTGAAGAAGCAGGGTTCATTGTAAAGAGCAATGCGGATTCCGGAGAGATAGGATCCCAGGATCCTGAAGCCGGATCGATGGTGGATAAAGGATCAACTGTTAAGATAGAACTGGTCAAGCCCACTACCGCAGAGGTTAAGAGCAAGAAACTGCCGGATCTTGTAGGACTTACAGAGAATGAGGCTCTGGAAAAGATAAATGAGCTTTCTGAAGAAGGATTTGAGCTGAAATATAAGATCAATCATGAGTATAATGAGGCTCCTTTTGGTAATGTAATAAGCATGTCACCCAAGGCCGGTGAAGAGATAAAGAGCGGAAAAACAGTGAATCTTACAGTCAGCCGCGGTCTGCAGACCACTGAGGCTACCACTACCACAACTGCACCGCCTACTACAGAGTCTACCACTGCACCTACGGAGACCTCATCTGAGAGCGGTAATAATGCTACCGTACCTACAGTCGTGGGGATGTCCGAGTCAGCGGCCATAAGTGCCCTTTCCGATGTGGGTCTGTCATACAATGTAAGATATGTTTCAGATGCTTCAGGAACAGTAGGAAATGTAGTATATCAGAATCCTTACTCCGGTACTGTCATGGAGAAGGGATCAACTGTTACCATTACAGTGAAGACTGATGCTGAGCCTGAGACTACCGAGGCTCCCGGACCGGAAACCGAAGAGGCTTCTGAATGATAAGATCGTTATGAACAATATCCTGAAAGGAAAAATAATAAAAGGGATTGCAGGCTTTTATTACGTGCAGTCTGAGGAAAAAGGTCTTTTTGCATGCAAAGCGAAAGGCCTTTTTCGCAGTCTCGGGATAAAACCTCTTCCGGGTGATGACTGTATGTTCAGGATAACGGATGAAGCTGATCTTGAGGGAAATGTTGAAGAAATACTCCCGAGAAAAAATCAGATTATAAGACCTGCTTGTGCCAATATCGACGAAGCAGTCATAGTCGTGTCGGCTTCAAAACCTGCGATAAAATATCTGCTGTTAGATAAAATACTGCTTTTTTTCGATTATCATGAGATTCCTGTTTGTATATGTCTGAACAAAACAGATGAAGCTGCAAATGATATCGTCAATGAAATAAAAAACAGATACGACCGCAGCGGAGTAAAGCTTTTGTTCACAAGCGCCTGTAAAGGCAATGGAGTAAATGAATTAAAGCAGCATATAAAAGGAAAGACCGTTGTACTGACAGGACCATCCGGTACCGGCAAATCATCATTGATCAATGAGATGTTCCCTGAGGCATCCATGGAGACCGGAGAGGTCTCCAGGATAGGACGGGGAAAGCATACCACCAGGCATACTGAGCTGTTCCATATAGACAAAGATACATTTGCAGCGGATACTCCTGGCTTTACGTCACTGGATATTCCGGATATATCTCCTGAGGATCTGAAATATTATTTCAAAGAATTCAGGGAATATGAAGGAAAATGCCGCTTCGATATGTGTACGCATCTTCACGAACCGGATTGTGCCGTGAAGAAAGCTTTGGAACAGGGATCGATACCGGAAGAGCGATACAAAAGCTATGCCGTATTTTTTGAAGAACTCAGCAACAGAAAAAATAATTAAAATTGCACATAAAACAGATAAATATCTTAATATGATAAAAGGAGATAAAATGGCACTACTTGCACCCTCGATATTATCGGCGGATTTTGCCGATCTGGGAAATGATATAAGAAAAACTGTTGAGGCAGGAGCTGACTGGATCCATGTAGACGTTATGGACGGGCTTTTCGTACCCAGTATCTCATTTGGCATGCCCGTGATAAAGTCCATCAGAAAGACCACGGATAAGCCGTTTGACGTTCATCTGATGATAGAAGAACCCATTCGTTATATACAAGAGTTTAAAGAAGCGGGGGCAGACATACTTACCGTACACGTTGAAGCCTGTAAAGATACCATGGCCACTATCGGTGAAATAAAAAAAGCCGGCATGAAACCGGCTTTATCCATAAAGCCCCAAACCCCTGTATCAGAGATAGAAGAGTATCTGCCCTGTATTGATATGATCCTTGTAATGAGCGTGGAACCCGGATTCGGCGGGCAGAAGCTTATTCCCGAAACGGTGGATAAGGTCCGTGAATTACGCAGGATCATAGATCAAAAGGGCTTGGATATCCTCATTGAGATAGATGGCGGCATCAATCTCGAAAATGTGAGGGATATCGTGGATGCGGGAACAGATGTGATAGTGGCAGGCTCAGCAGTGTTCGGCAGTGATGTTGCCGGACGCACAAAAGCCTTTGCAGATCTGATCAGACATTAAACCTGAACAGGATCACATCTCCGTCCTGTACGATATAGTCCTTTCCTTCCATACGGACAAGTCCCTTTTCTTTTGCGGCGTGGAGAGATCCGCTGTCCAGAAGTTCTTTCCAGTTTACAACCTCTGCTTTTATAAAGCCCTTCTCGAAGTCGGTATGTATCTTACCGGCTGCCTGAGGGGCTTTTGTTCCTTTTGTTATGGTCCATGCCCTTGTTTCTGTTTCGCCGGCTGTAAGATAGCTTATAAGCCCCAGAAGCCTGTAACTTGCAGTGATCATCTTGTCAAGTCCCGACTCTGAAACGCCCAGATCCTCAAGGAAAAGCTTCTTATCTTCATCGCTCATATCTGAAAGCTCTGCTTCTATCTGTGCGCATACTACATAAACCTCGCTGTCTGTTTCTTTTGCATATTCTCGTACCTTTTGTACATTGGGGTTTGAAGAACCGTCATCAGCCAGGTCACCATCTTCAACATTGGCGGCATAGATCACGGGTTTGATCGTGAGGAGATTGTATTCTTTTACAAGCTCCGAAGTTTCATCATCAAAAGGATAGTTTTTTGCAAGAGATCCGTTTTCAAGATGCTCCAAAAGCTTCTGTATGAGATCCACATCCTTAGCGGCTTCTTTATTAGACATGGCTATTTTTTTCTGCTTTGCAAGACGTTTTTCAAGAACCTCCATGTCTGAAAATATAAGCTCCATGTTTATCGTCTCAATATCGCGAAGGGGATCTATGGAACCGTCTACATGGACGATATTACTGTTTTCGAAGCAGCGTACCACATGCACTATGGCATCTACCTCACGTATGTTTCCGAGAAACTGGTTACCCAGACCTTCTCCTTTAGAAGCTCCTTTAACAAGTCCCGCAATATCCACGAACTCAATTATCGCCGGAGTAACTTTAGCAGAGTTATAAAGTGCTGCCAGCTTGTCAAGACGCTCATCCGGAACAGGTACTACGCCTACGTTTGGATCTATGGTGCAAAACGGATAATTTGCAGCATCTGCTCCTGCTTTTGTGAGTGAGTTAAAAAGTGTGCTTTTGCCGACATTCGGCAGACCTACTATACCTAATTTCATTTTTTTTCATAATCTCCTTATTTACCGG
>CACZTF010000208.1 GCA_902784025.1 uncultured Lachnospiraceae bacterium | reverse complement strand
TGCGGATTATTCAGACCCCGATGCGATACGCGTCGGGGCTGATTATTATATGACGGCATCGAGCTTTAGCAATACACCGGGACTTCCAGTTCTGCACTCTTGTGATCTGGTGAACTGGGAGCTTATAGGTTATGCTCTGAAAAAGCTGCCGGACAGCCGGTATGACAGGGCTGTTCACGGATGTGGCGTGTGGGCGCCTGCGATAAGGTATCACGACGGAAAATACTTTATATGTTTCCCTATGCCCGACGAAGGTATATATATGTGCACGTCAAAAGATCCGTATGGTGAATGGTCTGATCCGATAAGGATATATGAAGGGGCAGGCAGGATCGATCCGTGTCCATTCTGGGATGAAGACGGCAGGGCATATCTGGTAAGCGGTGTGGCAAAGAGCCGGATAGGTTATAAAAGCGTGCTTCACATACAGGAGATGCAGCCGGATGGAATGGGGCTTGTAGGAGAACCGGTTGTGGTTTTTGACGGAAATGAGAATGATCAGACCACGATAGAGGGACCTAAGCTTTACAAACGGAACGGCTGGTATTATATTTTTGCACCCGCAGGCGGTGTAAAGACCGGCTGGCAGACGGTGCTCCGCTCAAGGAATATATTTGGCCCTTATGAATACCGTGTCGTGATGCGGCAGGGAGAATCAGATATAAACGGACCGCACCAGGGGGCCTGGGTGGATACCGTCACTGGCGAGGATTGGTTTCTGCATTTCCAGGATGTTTATGCAGCCGGACGGATTGTTCATTTACAGCCTATGGAATGGCAGGATGACTGGCCCGTGATAGGTATTGAAAAAAATGGGAATAGCTATGGGGAGCCGGTAAGAAGGTACAGAAAGCCGAAGGTTGATGTGGAGACCGTAGCTTCGGGTTCTTTCAATGAAATCTCTGATGAGAATATTCGTGACCGTGATTTCGTTACCCCGGATATAAATTTTCAATGGAATGCAAATTGTAAAAGTGAATGGTATGATAAAGACAGTCATGATATCATTTTGCATGCCGTAAAAAAAGAGGGGGCATACTGCGATATACCGAATCTTCTTCTGCAAAAATGGCAGGCACCGGAATTCACCGACATAATGAGGCTGGATATTTCAAATCTGGAAACCGGTGATGAGGCCGGCTTTATTTCTCTGGGAATGGAGTACGGCCTGATCGCTTTTGCAAAAGATGCTGACGCAATAAAGGTAATCCGTGTATTGGGAAAACAGCATTTCGGAAAAATCCTTGTGGAAAAAACGGATGAGTACAGTGCAGAACTGCAGAGCCTGACAGCAGAAGTAAGATATATATTTGTAAAATATGTTGTAGAGCGTACAGGAGTAAGAGATCTCAATCCTTCCGAAAGAAGCTTTCCGGAAGAAACTGTGAGCGTTCATTATTCCGTTGACGGAAAAGAGTATAAAAAAGCTTTGGAGATGAAAGCTGTTCCCGGGCGCTGGGTAGGTGTAAAATACGGTGTATTCTGTGTGTCTGCCGGTGACAGTTCGGATGGGTATCTGAAAGTAAAATAAAAATGCCGGTGTGCAAAGACCGGCATTTTATGTAGGGGGAGGATACAAGCGTCAATTGGTTTACTAATCAATGTAAGCGCTTACATAAATATAGTAGCATAGAGCTACTGTGTTGTGAATTGTTAAAAGTGATAAAATGTTAAAGCTTTTTTCAAAGATTTGCACAAAAAACAGTGGGTTTAGCACTAATATGATAGTAATGCAAATGCGATCGACAGTAATCTTTTATTTATTGTATGCAGCTGTAACCTGAGGCACCGAAAGATTTTTTAGTGTTACACCGGAGAAGCATAATTCCTTGGTTATTTTGAATATAAAATTCTTTATGGTTTCGGCAAAATTTCGTATTTCAATAATCAAAAAATACAGTAAAATAGTCTTGTAGATTCAAAATGTATGCGCTTACATGAAAGAACTGCGTAAGAACTGATATTGAAACATACCTTCACGCCGCAGCATTTATTTCGGATCATGTAAGCATAGGGTTATTCTGAATGATCACAAACTGAAATCATTAGTGTTGTTAAATTCCGAACAGTTACATTGATGATAAAAATAAAAGAAAAAGGTTAGGCTTGATATGAATAAAGATGCAGTTAATATTTATGATATAGCAAAGATGTCCGGCGTTTCCATAGCAACCGTATCCCGTGTAATGAATGGATCCGAGAAGGTGTCGGAAAAGACACGGAAAAAGGTCATGGATGTAATCGATAAAGTGGGATATACGCCCAATGTTTTCGCACAGGGACTGGGTCTTAATACCATGCATACTATAGGGGTACTGGTTCCGACCATAGCGGATCCTTATATGGCAAGTGCGGTAGGGTATCTGGAAACAGAACTGATAAAACATGGTTATGATTGCATACTTGGGAACTCAGGTTTTGATATTGAAGGAAAACAGAAAAAAACTGATATGCTGCTTTCAAAACATATAGACAGCCTGATACTGGTGGGTTCAACCTACGCCGGTGACGGAAGCGATACGAATGCCACGGAGTATATTCGTGAAGCCGCAAAGCGTGTTCCTGTTTTTATTATCAACGGAAATGTCAATGGAGAAAATATTTATGCTTCCGTATGTGAGGATGAAAAGGCTGTTTATGAGGCAGCTACTTCCATGCTCAGGAGAGGAAGAGAAAATATAATATTCCTTACCGATTCACATTCAT
>CACZTF010000207.1 GCA_902784025.1 uncultured Lachnospiraceae bacterium | reverse complement strand
TACGTATGTATGATGATGCCACTGAAAGAGCTCTCGAACTTGAGCGTATATTCGGCAAGGGTAATTTCTTTCTGGAGCTTCAGAACCATGGCATACCGGACCAGCAGTATGTGAACGGACAGCTCATTAAGATGAGCCGGGAGACAGGGATAGAGCTGGTGTGTACAAATGACGTACACTATATCATGGCGGAGGATGCACAACCACATGATGCCCTGCTATGCATACAGACAGGAAAAAAACTGTCCGATACAGACCGAATGAGATATGAGGGCGGACAGTTTTATCTGAAATCAGAAGCGGAGATGAAGGAGCTTTTCGGAGATATACCCCAGGCGCTGGAAAACACACAGAAGATCGCCGACAGGTGCGATGTAACGATCGAGTTCGGAAAGACCAAGCTTCCGGCATACGATTTTCCAAAAGAATACGGGGATTCAAGGAATTACCTGGAAGCACTATGCATGGAAGGGTTGAAAAAAAGATATCCTGAAAAATGGGAGGAAGACATTTACAAAGGGCGTTTGGATACCGAGCTGCAGGTCATCACAAACATGGGCTATGTGGATTACTTCCTTATCGTATGGGATTACATAAATTATGCCAAAGAGCGGGGGGTACCCGTGGGACCGGGAAGAGGCTCGGCGGCAGGCAGTATAGTATCTTATTGCCTGGAGATCACGGATATAGATCCTATTAAATACAACCTGGTATTTGAGCGTTTCCTGAATCCGGAACGGGTATCCATGCCCGATATAGACGTGGATTTCTGCTATGAGGGACGGCAGAAAGTGATAGACTATGTGGTGGAAAAATACGGAAAGGAATGTGTGTCCCAGATTATAACATTCGGAACCCTGGCAGCGAGACAGGTGATCAAGGATGTGGGCAGGGTCATGGATTTCCCTTACGCCCAGACCGACAATGTAGCTAAGCTGATCCCCCAGACCATTGGCATGACCATAGACAAGGCTCTTGAGATCAGTCCGGATTTCAGATCGGTTTATGAAAATGATACTGATATGCACAGGGTCATTGATACAGCTAAGCGTCTTGAGGGGCTGCCCAGGCATCATTCTGTTCACGCGGCAGGGGTGCTTATCTGCGACCGGCCGGTTACTGATTATGTTCCTGTGTCAGTGGGGCAGGAAGGTGAGATGGTCTCGGAATTTACCATGACCACACTGGAAGAACTGGGACTTCTGAAAATGGATTTTCTGGGGCTCAGGACCCTTACGGTGATCAGGGATGCCTGCAGCCTTATCAGGCAGAGCGATCCCGGATTTTCCATGGATGATATAAGCTATGAGGACAAAAAGGTATTTGATTATATCTCCACAGGCAAATGTGAAGGCGTTTTCCAGCTGGAAAGTGCAGGAATGAAGAGCTTCATGACAGAGCTTAAGCCTGAGAGCATAGAGGATCTGACGGCAGGTCTTTCCCTTTACCGTCCCGGTCCCATGGATTTCATACCCCAGTATATAAAAGGTAAGAACGATAAAGCCGGAGTCACATATCTTTGTCCTGAGCTTGAGCCCATACTTTCTCCCACATACGGATGTATCGTATACCAGGAGCAGGTAATGCAGATCGTCAGGGATCTTGCAGGATATTCCTGGGGGCGTTCCGACCTGGTGCGCCGCGCCATGTCCAAGAAAAAAGCGGATGTTATGGAAAAGGAACGCAAAAGCTTTATCTATGGAAATGAAGAAGAAGGGGTGCCGGGTTGTCTGGCAAACGGTATACCTGAAAAGGTGGCGGTGGAGATATTTGACGAGATGACTGATTTTGCCAGCTACGCATTTAACAAGTCCCATGCGGCCTGTTATGCAGTGGTCTCTTATCAGACGGCCTATCTTAAGACATATTATCCTGTAGAATTCATGGCAGCGCTTATGACTTCCGTGATGAGCAATGCTGACAAGGTATCTGCATATATAGCTACCTGCCGCCAGATGGGAATAGACATTTTACCTCCCGATATAAATACCTCGCCGGGCGTATTCGGCGTAAAAGACGGTAAGATAAGCTTTGGGCTGAACGCCATAAAATCCCTGGGGGAGGCCACCATAGAAGAACTCCTCGGGGACAGAGAGGAAAACGGCCCCTTCAGATCAATGAACGATCTTGTGCACAGGATGCACAGCAAACTGAATAAAAGGTCCTTGGAAAATCTTATAAAGTCAGGTGCACTTGATACATTCGGAAAGCCCAGACGGGCTCTAATGATGGTATCGGGTGATATGCTGGACAGAGAGACAAAAAAAAGCAAGGATTCTCTTACCGGGCAGACGACCCTTTTTGAGTATCTCTCCGGCAGTTCCGACGGTGACCTCGGAGGTTTGGAGCTGGAGATCCCTGATGTTACGGAGTACGATAAGAGCGATATCCTTGACTATGAAAAAGAGGTAATGGGGGTTTATGTAAGCGGTCATCCCCTTGAGGATGCAGCAAGACTTCTGCGCGCAAAGGCAGACAAGACCACTGCTGATTTTAAGACGAATGAGGAAGGCGGGGTAAATGTAAAAGACGGGGAGATATGCACCGTTGGCGGAATGGTGACAGAGTCCAAGATGATAACCACCAGAAAAAATGAACTTATGGCGTTTATCACCATAGAAGACACCATGGGAACTCTTGAGATAGTGGTGTTTCCTTCTGTTTTTTCCGGAAACCGCCAGCTGACCGAGGCGGGTCAGCGTGTGTTCATCACCGGACGCACTAATATAGAAGCAAGCGGGGATGCCAAGTTCCTCGCCCAGAGCATCTGCAGTTTTGAGAACATGAACTGCAAGCTCTGGATAAGGTTCAGGGATGAGGCGGCATTTGCAGCGGCAAGGCCGGAACTGGAGAAGCTGATAGAAGAAAAAGAGGGCGGGGCCTCAAAACAGGCGTCATTAGTGATATACTGTGAGAAGGAAAAGTCCAAGGGTGACCTTGGAGGACGCAAAACCACACTGTCAGAGACTTTGGTAAGCGCCCTTGAGGAGATATACGGAAAAGAAAATGTGGCGATAACATAGGCAGTGGGAAAAGGGGCGTCTTTTATGTCTTACCGGAATTACGAAGACAAAAAACGCAACGTGTCCTGTTAAGGAGGTAGGTATGACTCCGAAAAAAACCGGTATGTTTTTTATGGTACTGGCGATCTCTCTGATGGCTGTTCAATGGGTGGTATGGCCGGTGTTATATTTGGCGGATATCAATCCAGATTCCGTGATAATGCAGTCTTCTTTATATGGGATAATGACTGCTCTGTTTGTTATATTCATCTTTGTATCGGGGGAACGGCCTTCTGAAGTTTTGGGTTTTCGGAAGTTTAAGGTATCGGCTTTTTTTCTTACTATATTATTCAGCGTTTTAACATATCCTGCGCTCACACTGGTTGCCGGCATCTCGAATCTTCTGTTTTCAAATCCGTTGTCAGATGTGGGAGAGGAATTTCCGTTTGCAGCCATCATTATATTTACTTTTGTTTGTGCGCCGGTTTTTGAGGAACTGGCATTCAGGGGGATCATATTTCAGGGGCTGCGAAAAAGCGGCAGGGTAGCGGCGAGTATAATGCTTTCGGCCATGGCATTCGGGCTGTTTCACGGAAATCTGACCCAGATGATCTACACCTCGATTTTAGGTATATTTGCAGCTTTTCTGATGGAGGCGGGGGGCAGTATCTGGCTTGCCATGATTTACCATCTGATATTTAATTTTATAGGATCAGTGGTACAGCCCTGGATTTTACTGAAGTTATTTAACGATGGCGGAGAGTATTCTGCCGAATTCTCCGAGCCCATGGCAGAGCCGGTCTCCGAACTGGCCGCGATATCGGGACTCATGATCCTGCTAGTGTTACTTGCCGTGATCATCGGAGTTGCCGTGATGGGGGTATTCCTGTCCGTGTTTGTTCTGAAGGGGATAAAAAAAGTACAGGGGGGAAGAAATTTTTATCCGGGGAGAAACAGCCTGCAGGCAGAATTCAATAACAAAGTCATAAGCATTCCTTTTGTAATAGGTATCTGTCTGTATGTGTGTGAGATCGTGGCTATATTTGTGATAAAGTAAAGCTGTATTTGATGGATTTCAGATTGACTTTCTTTGACATTGTGTGTTATTATCACAATAGTGCGTAAAAGCACCTAAGTAATTAGTTATATTTGGAGGATTTTTACTATGAAGGGTACGGTAAAATGGTTTAACAACCAGAAAGGTTACGGATTCATCTGTGACGAGTCAGGAAACGATGTATTTGTTCATTACACCGGATTGAACATGGAAGGTTTCAAGACCGTAGATGAAGGTGCAGACGTAGAGTTCGAGATTGCTGACGGTGCTAAAGGACCCCAGGCAGTAAACGTGACTAAGTTGTCGTAAGTAACTTTTGACGGCACGAAAGTATTTTTTATGATTTTTATGATGATAGTTTATACATGAGTACCGGCATTCCTTCTGTAAGGGATCGTGAGCAAAGCTTGCGGTCCCTTACTTTTTATTTTGGAAGCGGCAAAAAGATCCGTTGTGAGTCTGCATGCATTAATGGACTTTTTTCTTTTATTTTTAACACAAATATGATATTATATTTGTTTAGTTGCGAGGCAGGAAAAAAGAATCTTTTGCCTTGTATATGTTGAGAATAACGAAAGCAGCAGGGGGTTGTGAGCCTGAGATGACCGATCCGAATATCGGACTTACAAGTGAAGAAGCGGCAAGACGTGAGGCACAGGGTCTGTCCAATGTACAGGTGGAGAGCCAGTCAAAGACCGTGGGTCAGATAGTTAAAGACAATGTATTTACATTCTTTAACTTTATTTTCATATTCTTTGCTATCCTGCTGATCACAGCCAGATCATTTGCAAATCTCACCTTCATGATAGTTGTGGTGATAAACGCCATCATAGGTATCGTGCAGGAGTTAAAGGCAAAATCGGTACTTGACAAGATGACCATGCTGAACGCCCCTAAGACCAGGGTGGTCAGAGACGGCAAGATCTCGGTGATAGAAACGAGTAAGCTGGTAAAGGGCGATATCTGCATTTTTAAGGCCGGGAACCAGATAGGTGCGGACGCAAGGCTGGTATCCGGCGAGGTAAAAGTAAATGAATCCCTTGTAACGGGTGAATCAGATGAGATACGCAAGGCAACGGGGGATTCCATTCTTTCGGGAAGCTTTGTGGTCTCGGGAGAGTGCCGGGCGGAGCTGACTAATGTGGGACTGGATTCCTACATTTCCAAACTTTCTCTTGAAGCCAAAGGTCAGGGCGAAAAGCGGCAGACCAAGATGATGAAAGCCCTTACCAGGCTGCTGCGTATCATAGGTGTGGCCATGGTCCCTATAGGGATCATAATGTTCATACAGGATTTTCATTTCCTGAATATGGGATATGAAGCTTCCATATCTGCAGTGGTGGCGGCTCTTGTGGGAATGATCCCGGAAGGACTTTATCTCCTGACGAACATAAGACTTGCCACTTCCGCGGCTTCGCTGGGTATGAAAAAGGTGCTTGTGCATGAAATGGCCAGTATAGAGACCCTTGCACGTGTAGATACACTTTGTCTGGATAAGACAGGAACCCTTACTGAAAATGTCATGTCCTTTGAAGGTCTTATAACCTTGGATGGTTTTGATGAGGAAGGACAACCGGACAGGGATCTTTCGGACTATCTGAACGATTTCGTACAGGCCATGACCAATGACAACATGACCATTGAAGCTTTAAAGGCCGAGTTTGACCGGCCGCCGGCCAAGACTCCGTTGGAAGTATTTCCTTTTACATCAAAAGTAAAATACTCTGCGGTAACATTTGATGACGGTACATACGTGCTGGGCGCACCTGAAAAGCTTTTGCTCGAGGATTATGATCTCTACGAGGAAGAGATCGCTTCTTATACAAAAGTGGGTAACAGGGTGCTGCTTTTCGGAAAGCTTGATAGCAGCAGCAATGTCTCCAGGGTTCAGAACACCGAGGATCTTTATGAGCCGGTGATACCTCTGGGGCTTGTGCTCATCACTAACCCGGTGAGAAAGACAGCTGCCCGTACCATGAAATATTTCCAGAAGCAAGGCGTGGATATCAAGGTCATATCCGGCGATAATCCTTCCACTGTAGCCCATGTGGCAAAGAAATGCGGTATCGATGGTGCTGACCAGGTAGTGGATGCCGGAACACTTAAGACTGATGACGATATAAGGGAAGCGGTGAAGCGCTACAGCGTTTTCGGCCGAGTGAGACCGGATCAGAAAAAAAGGATAGTCACGGCACTGCAGAGTGAGAAACGTGTTGTAGCCATGACAGGCGACGGTGTAAATGATGTACTGGCGCTTAAGATCGCTGACTGCTCCATAGCCATGGGAAATGCCTCAGATGTAGTGGAAAATGTGTCACAGATAGTGCTGCTTGACTCGGACTTCGCAAAGATGCCGGATGTGGTGGCAGAGGGTCGTCAGGTGGTAAATAACATCCAGAGAACGGCTTCACTGTTCCTGGTCAAGAACCTGTTTTCCATACTGACTGCCATTTTTGTAATGATCGTAGGTCACAGGTATCCTATATTCCCGGCGCAAATGTCCTTTTACAGCTTCTGTACTATCGGAGCTCCGGGATTTCTGCTGGCAATGCAGAGAAGCAATGAGCTCATAAAGGGTAAATTCCTTCAGAAGGTTATCAAAAAATCGATACCTGCAGGTGTAACGGAATTTATCATGGTGGAGCTGGCTACGGGAATAGGAGCATTGCTGAGCATGGGCTTTGATGAGACGGCGACCATGGCTTCTATAGTGATGCTGGTGATAGGCTGTCTTATGGTAATTCACATTTCCCAGCCGCTGAATGCATTCAGGCGGTTTGTTATCGGGGTTTCAATATTTTTCAGTGTGGGCGGTCTGATCATAATTCCCGGTGCATTTAAGTTTGTACCCCTTAATGCATGGGAGATCGCATGGACGGTGATCCTGTCAGCATTGGGAATAGTAATATTTGCAATAGTGCTGCAGATCGAGAACAGGATCATATACAGGGCTAAGAAGAAAAGGAATAAAAAACCGGGGCTGCTTCTCAGGCTTATAAGAAAGCTGGATGATGATTAAGAAGCGGCAGAAAGCTGACCCCGGGCTTTGTATATTTACTGCCGGCCTATGGACAATGGCACATTCAGACAGTATCTGAAAGAGTTTGGTTGGTTTTTGTAATTTAAGGAACAAGGAGAAATTATGAGCGGAGGGATCCAGTCTAAGAAAATGGGGGATATGCCGGTTACGAAACTGGTGTTTAATATGTCGCTCCCTATTATAATCTCGATGATGGTCCAGGCGTTGTATAACGTGGTGGATTCCATATTTGTGGGGCAGTTTGATACCCACGCCCTGGAGGCCGTTTCTCTTGCATTTCCGGTGCAGAATCTCATGATATCCCTGGCGGTGGGATTTGGTGTGGGAACCAATGCCCTTGTTGCCAGACATCTGGGGGAGAAACGCAGGGACAGGGCCGGCGATGTGGCGAGTGCCGGTATTTTCCTGTCCGTGATAGGATATGCAGCTTTTGCCATACTGGCCATATTTATCATAAAGCCGTTTTTTGCCATGCAGACAGGGATACCGGAGGTTGCAGCTTACGGTGAGGAATACCTTTCTGTCATCATGTTTTTAGGAATAGGTATTTTTGTAGAGATAATAGGAGAACGCCTGCTGCAGTCCACGGGACACTCCAAACTTTCCATGATATCCCAGGCCACGGGAGCCGGGATAAACCTGGTGCTGGATCCCATTTTTATCTTCGGGTATTTCGGCATGCCTGCTATGGGCGCCAGGGGTGCGGCGATCGCCACGGTATGCGGACAGATCGCAGCCGGGATAATAGCAATAATACTGAACATAAAATTTAATAAAGATATACAGATCAGGATTTCCAGGATATTAAAGCCCCTGGGAGAGGATATAGTGCAGATCTTCAAGATCGGACTCCCCTCCATGATCCTGAATGCTATAATGTCTATCGTAGTGTTTGTTATGAATATCATACTCCGGGGATTTTCAGAGGATGCCATAACGGCCTACGGAATATACTTTAAGCTGATCAGTTTCGTATATATGCCCATCTTCGGTCTTAACGCCGGTCTGGTGCCTATATTCAGTTATAACCTGGGAAGCCGGCAGATCGACAGGATACATAAGGCCTACAGAGTGGGGATGATATCGGCACTTGTATTTATGGGGGCGTGTACGGCGGTATTTGAGATATTTGCCGTGCCGCTGCTGCAGATGTTCTCGGCAACGGATAATGTCATGGCCATCGGGCAGGTGGCATTGCGGATCATGGGCATAGGGTTTATGATGTCAGGTATAGAGATCATTAACTCTACCATATTCCAGGCGGCGGGTAATCCCATGAACTCCCTGGTGGTAACATGTATACGACAGGGGGCTGCTCTGCTGCCCAGTGCCTTTTTACTGGCCCAGACAGGGAATGTGGATAATGTGTGGTGGGCGATACCCATTGCCGAGGTGACGGGGCTTACTTTGTCCATCATCTTCTACAAAAAACTCAAGAAGAAACTGGATGCCATAGCGGCAGAGCCGCCGCCGGAGACTGCAGGGTCTGCTTAGGTTGCCTAAGGTCTTCGCAATATTGTGATATACAAAAGTTAAGTAAAAGATTTATGCGGGAGAAATAAAAATGTCAGGAAAAAATAATGAGGTTTGGGTGATAGGTCATAAGAATCCGGACACGGATTCCATATGCTCTGCCATCTGCTATGCAGAGTTGAAGAATAAGCTTTCGGGAGGGGATAAGCTTTATTTACCCAAGAAAACGGCAAACGTAAATGATGAGACGAAGTTCGCTTTAAAGCATTTCGGCTTTGCTGAGCCGGAGACGGTCACAGACGTGCGTTCCCAGCTTTCAGATGTGGAATTTCATCATGTTCCCGGGGTGGACGGTGAGATCTCCATAAGGGAAGCATGGGCAAAAATGCGGGAGTACAACATAGTTACTCTTCCGGTCACAGAGGGAAAGAAGCTTGAAGGTATCGTAACCATCGGTGATCTTTCACGTACAGTTTTTGATGTGATCGACAGATATCAGATGTCTGCTGCAGGCACCCCCTATTCAAATGTAAAGAGCGTGCTTGAGGCTGAGGTTGTCACCGGAGATGTGTCAGGCACATTTGACAAGGGCCGCGTGGTGGTCTCATCTGCAAACGAGGATCAGATGGCAAAGCTTATCGAGCCCGGGGATATCGTTATCCTCGAGAACCGGGAGGATTCCCATGTTAATGCCATTGAGACCAGGGCGGGATGCATAATTTTGTGCAACGACTCAAAGGTGTCGGATGACATTGTTAAAAAGGCTGAGGAAAACGGGACTATAGTGCTCAGGACAAAGTATGATCCCGTGACCTGTGTGCGTCTGATAAACCAGAGCATACCCATCAGGAGTCTTTACAGAGGCAGGGATGATCTCCAGAGATTTAAGCTTGATGATTATGTGGAGGATATTACAGATCCCATGACCCAGGTGCGTTTCCGTTACTTCCCGGTCGAGGATGAAAACGGTGAGTATGTGGGTCTCGTATCCAAGGGTGATCTTCTTAAGGCAGGCAAGAAACAGGTGATCCTGGTGGATCACGAGGAGCTTGCACAGGCAGTGGATGGTGTAAATAAGGCAGAGGTCCTTGAGATCATCGATCATCACAGGCTCGGAGGCATGACCACACCCCAGCCTTTGTTTGCCCGCATCCAGCCCATGGGCTGCACATGTACCATCATTTATAATATGTACAAAGAAGAGGGGATCACGCCGGATAAGGATATAGCAGGACTCATGCTTTCTGCTATATGTTCCGATACCCTGCTGTTTACTTCACCCACATGCACACCCCACGACAAGATGGCGGCTAAGGAGTTGGAGAAGATCGCAGAGGTGGATACCCACGACTACGCCATGGCTATGTTTAAGGCCGGCAGTAACTGGGGTTCCAAAAGTGCCGAGGAGATACTTACCAACGATTTTAAGAAGTTCGAGATGGGCGGCCGTGTCATAGGCGTGGATCAGGTAAATATCACGAGCGAAAGCGACGTAGATGATATTTATGAGAAGATACAGCCTGAACTTACGGGCTTTATGAATGCGCAGTGCGCACATAACATTTACGTGATGATCACGGATATCATAAAGGGAAATTCCGTGCTGGTGGCTGCAGGAGAAGGCGGTGTGGAGCTCATGGAAAGGACATTTGGAAAAAAGGCGGATGGTGACCGTATGTTGCTTGAGGGCGTGGTGTCCAGAAAGAAGCAGATCGTACCGCCCCTGACGGAGGCATTGCAATGAGAAGACTTAGGCCTGATGAAGCCTGCTGGTGTGACAGCGGAGAGCCCTACGGCAAGTGCCATGCTGCATTTGATAAGAAGCTGGATCTTTTCCGCAAGAAGCATGCCAAGGTGCCGGGGAGAAATCTCATCAAGACACCTGATCAGGTGGAGATGATCAAAAAAAGTGCCGTGATAAATGTGGCGGTGCTTGATTATGTGGCGGAGCATATCAAAGAGGGTATGAGCACCCAGGAAATAGATGATATGGTCTATCAGGAGACTACCAAGAGGGGCGGGATTCCTGCCCCTCTTAATTATGAAGGATTTCCCAAGAGTGTCTGCACTTCCATTGATGATGTGGTATGTCACGGAATCCCCTCGGCAGAGCGTATCCTTAAGAGCGGGGATATAGTAAATGTGGATTGCTCCACGATACTTGACGGTTATTACAGCGATTCTTCACGTATGTTCATGATAGGCGAAGTAAGCGAGGAAAAACGTAAGCTGGTGGAGATCACAAAGGAATGCGTGGATATGGG
>CACZTF010000206.1 GCA_902784025.1 uncultured Lachnospiraceae bacterium | reverse complement strand
CTCTCGTCTGCGATCTTGTATATAAGTCTCTCAAGGTTGCTTGAGATAAGGATGTCCATAGAAGGAGAAATGGTAAGCATAAACTCTCTGTTGCGGTCATACTTTCCGGTCTTAAAGAAATCATATAAAACCTTGTTGTCATTTGAAGCGCAGATAAGGTTCTCTATAGGAAGTCCCATGCATTTTGCATAATATGCCGCAAGGATATTTCCAAAGTTACCTGTGGGCACATCAAAATTGATCTTATCACCTTCAGATATCACCCCATCCTTTAAAAGCCTTGTATAAGCATAAAAATAATACACGATCTGGGGCACGAGACGACCGATATTTATGGAATTAGCAGAGGAGAACCTGAATCCCTTTTCCAGCATCCTTGCCTTTAGTTCTTTGTCGTTAAAGATATTCTTTACACCGGTCTGGGCGTCGTCGAAGTTGCCACGGATACCGATAACATGGGTGTTATCTCCCTCCTGGGTGAGCATCTGTCTCTCCTGTATTGAACTCACACCATCCTTGGGATAGAAAACTATGATACTGGTTCCCGGTACATTTGCAAAACCTGCAAGGGCCGCCTTACCCGTATCTCCGGAAGTAGCTGTAAGTATCACGATCTCGTCGTCTACGCTGTTCTTTCTAGCACTTGTGGTTAAAAGATGGGGAAGTATGGAAAGAGCCATATCTTTGAATGCTATGGTCTTACCGTGCCACAGTTCCAGGATATAGGCATCATTTACCTTTTTTAAAGGTGCGATCTCCGGAGTATCGAATTTCTCATCGTATGCCGCATCTATGCAGGCTTTAAGCTCTTCCTCCGTGAAGTCATCCAAAAAGCCTTTCATCACCTCATAGGCTACACTACGGTAATCCATCTGCGCCATTTCTGCAAGTGTTACATCAAGCTTTGGTATGCTCTCCGGGACAAAAAGCCCTCCTTCATCAGAAAGCCCCTGGAGTATCGCCTCGGAAGCACTCATATGTACACTGTTATCTCTTGTGCTTGTGTATCTCATCTTTATTTCCTCATTATCATTTCATCTTAACTGTTTGTTACTTCCGGTTAATAAACAAAACCCCTTTACACAGTTTTAAAGTTGTTATCTCTTTTATTTATTATTTATATAATTGATCAATCCCTCGGAATCTATGATCTTCTGCATAAACTCCGGAAATGCCTGTCCGGTAAATGTCTCTCCAGTGGTCTTGTCCGTAATGATCCCGGAATCAAAATCTATTTCCACATCATCACCTTCACTGATAGCTTTTGCAGCCTCAGGACACTCCATGATAGGAAGTCCGATATTAATGGAATTCCTGTAGAATATCCTGGCAAATGTTTCTGCTATAACGCAAGAAATGCCTGATGCTTTTATGGAAATGGGAGCGTGCTCACGGGAAGATCCGCAACCGAAGTTCTTGCCGCCTATCATTATATCCCCGGGCTGTACTTTGTTTACGAATTCCTTATCTATATCCTCCATACAGTGCTGTGCCAGTTCTTTGGGATCTGAAGAATTAAGATAACGCGCCGGGATGATAACATCCGTATCCACATTGTCTCCATATTTTATAGCCTTGCCTTGTGCTTTCATTTTTATATACTCCTGTTTCTATACTTCTTACATGCTTTTTTTATGTTCTTTTGCATACCTCTTGGTTTCGCTGTAAAAATTTTATATTTCGTTTTGTACACTTTAACTACTCTGCGAATCAGTTTACCCAGGGTACACAGCGAAATGTTCACTGAGCAATCTCAACTCAATTGATTACACGAAGATACTTAACCGACTACTTCCGAGGGCTGTGACAGCTTTCCTGTCACAGCACTGGCAGCTGCTACTGCAGGACTTGCCAGATATATCTCGGAATCGATATGCCCCATACGCCCCACAAAGTTTCTGTTTGTGGTAGATACACATCTCTCGCCCTGAGCCAGGACTCCCATGTAGCCCCCAAGACAAGGTCCGCAGGTGGGTGTGCTCACGACCGCTCCTGCTTCTATAAATATCTCAAGAAGCCCTTCAGCCATGGCATCCATATATATCTTCTGTGTAGCAGGGATCACTATAGCTCTTACACCTTCTGCCACCTGTCTGCCTTTCAAGACCTCTGCTGCCTCTCTCAGATCCTGGAGACGTCCGTTGGTACATGAGCCTATCACAACCTGGTCTATCTTTATATCACCTATTTCGTCGAACGTGTGGGTGTTCTCGGGCAGATGGGGGAAGGATACCGTAGGAGTCAGCTTATCCAGATCTATAGTGTACTCCTCACTATACTGTGCATCTTCATCTGCTTCGTACTCTGTAAATGTCCTTTCAGAGTGCTCCTTCATATATTCCCTTGTCTTGTCGTCCACCGGGAATATCCCGTTCTTGCCGCCGGCCTCAATAGCCATATTTGCGATCGTAAAGCGGTCATCCATGGAAAGTGAGGCAACTCCCTCTCCCGTAAACTCCATAGACTTATAAAGAGCGCCGTCCACGCCGATAAGACCTATGATATGAAGGATAACATCTTTACCGCTGACCCATTTATTAAGCTTACCCGTAAGGTTAAAACGTATTGCCTCAGGCACCTTGAACCACGCCTTTCCCGTAGCCATGCCTGCTGCCATATCGGTGGAACCCACACCTGTAGAAAATGCTCCAAGCGCTCCATAAGTGCATGTATGGGAATCGGCACCGATCACCACATCTCCTGCCACCACAAGCCCCTTCTCGGGAAGCAGGGCGTGCTCTATACCCATGCGGCCCACCTCAAAGTAATTGGTGATGTCGTTCTTCTTTGCAAACTCCCTCACTATACGGCAGTGCTCCGCTGACTTTATATCCTTATTAGGAGTAAAATGGTCGGGAACAAAGGCGATCTTATCCTTATTGAACACCTGTTTTTTATCAAATTTCTCCAACTCATGTATCGCAACCGGCGATGTGATATCATTACCTAGCACCAGATCCAGATCAGCCTCGATCAGATCCCCGGGCTTTACAGACTCAAGCCCCGCATGCTTAGCAAGAATCTTTTGCGTCATCGTCATTCCCATTTTTATATACTCCTCTTTCATTCAATTTCTGTTTCTCAAAATAACAGTTTTTCTATTTTACAATAAAACGTCTTATTACGCAAATTGTGGGACAGTAGCGGGACAGGGGACGGTTCTCTGTCTCATGAGCGGGACAGCATGAGACATTAAACGGTTATTAGTCTCTCTTTCACTAACAAAAAATAAGACAGAGCCCTGTCTTATCTTTTAACGATTACTTTGAAAAATACTTTTCCGATTCTTCTCAGCAATATCTTCCTGTTGTTTTTCTTTACTTAAAAGTATTTTATATTTCCTTTACAGACAGCATTATTATATGCGTTTTCTATTGCATTAAATTCTTTTGCGGATATTGTTGTCGTTTTTATATTACCTGTCGAATAATTACCTAAATAAGTATGACTAAAGCCTTCCTCTTTCCAAAATTTTTCCGGATTTCCATACTGGTGAGAATACGATCTATTACTGATCAACGATACACCGTCATTTGACATTTTAAATATTTCAATTGTATATTCATCAGCACTCACATGATTCCAAGCGTAACATACACCGTTATTATCAAGAGAAAACCATGTTCTGTACATACTAAACGCCAACGGTTTTACCTTATTTCCTGACAGCGTGTAAATTGCAGAAACACGATTATAATATTTGCATAAAACTATCAATTCAGGCACTCCGTTACCGTCAATATCTTTTATCAGATAACGATCTGGCTCATGGTCCCTCAAAGAAAGCCAAACCTCGTTTTCATATTCAGGAAAAGGATTTCCTGTCATATACTTTTTGGTATCTCTCGGCACATTGTTTTTATAAAATTGAATAATGCCTGAATATGATCTCTCAGCTTCATCCTGTGTAAGACTAAGCCATCCTCTGTTGTCAGCATAATACTTTTTCCCGCTTATAGTCAGAGTTTTGCCTGACTTCAGCCAGCCGTTATTTCCGAAAAATGATCTATGCTTTAATGTATTTTCTTCATAAGAATTATTGGTACCCTTTCCCATTTCCTGAAGGCCGGTCCTAAGCCAGCCGTTGCCGCCAAAATAACTCATATGCTTTGCGGTATTTTCATCATATGAATTTTTCGTGCCTTTTCCCATGGACTGCCAGCCCTTCCTGAGCCATCCGTTCTTGCCAAAATAACTCATGTGTTGTGTGGTGTTTTCATCGTAGGAATTTTTAGTGTTGTTTCCCATAGACTGCCAGCCCGTTCTCAACCAGCCATTCTTGCCAAAATAACTCATGTGTTTCGCAGTGTTTTCCTCATACGTATTACCGGTATTCTTCCCCATGGACTGCCAGCCTGTCCGGAGCCAGCCGTCCTTGCCAAAATAACTCATGTGTTTTGCTGAGTTTTCGTTATATGCGTTCTTAGTACCTTTACCCATAGACTGCCAGCCTGTCCTGATAATACCATCCTTGCCGAAATAGCTGTAATGCTCAGTCTTCTCACCTTCGGCTTTGCCCATTTTATGCCATCCGGTGTATGCTCTTCCGTTCTTATAGTACTTATATCCGCCCTTTTCCTTTACCCAACCGTTCTTCACCGCCTGCACAGCCCCGGTGTATTTGACTGCACCGACACCACCGGTTTTTTTAATTTCTTCTGAACCCGCTTCCTCTATATCGGTCTTTGATACCTTTTCTTCAACAGCAGATTTCCTGTTTTCGGCATTTTCACTTATTGAAGAAATTTTCTCTTCTGCTGCATCATTGTCTGATGAATTAAACACCTCATCAGACAAGTTTTCCTTTTCCGTTTTCTCTGTTTTCTCTGCTGAAGTATCACCATCGGTGTTGCCCGCATGTCCGGTAGCAGTTAGTGACTCTGAAGATAAACCGGTCGCTGAAGATGTTTCCGCTCCCTGAGTCACCGTCACATTTGCCTCTGCAGCCGACTCTTCTGCACACACATTTTGAGCCGCCAAGCCGGAAAACATACTGCCGGTGCCGATGAACCCCATTATACCCAGAACTGTCACCTGGTTTTTGAATTTCTTTAACATAACACTTTCACCCCTTTTTCCTTTAATACAAATATTATTTGCCTTTTCTTTTTCAATGTCAACATTTTTATGAGCGGTCTCTATTTCACATCCCTTCTTATGCATTTTTACATAGCTGGTCTCAGTTAAATAATCACTGATCATAATTATACAAGACATAATCTTCAAAAAACGGAAGAGTAAATCTTACATACCCGTGTTCACTGCCATCTATTATACCTTTCTTTATCAACCGCTTCCTGTATGGATTAAACTGGTTTGTTTCCAGTCCCAGAAACTTTCTTATATCGATTATCTTTCCGCTTGATACATTTG
>CACZTF010000205.1 GCA_902784025.1 uncultured Lachnospiraceae bacterium | reverse complement strand
TAAGCTCCCAGTATACTTTTTTTGCTTCTTTTCCGACTGTTTTTTCAGCCACGAGACTCTTTATATTTTCCAAATCCGTAATAAACCCGTCAGCCGCATCATAAGCATCAAACAAAAGACCAAGCTTTGCAACCTCTTCCACGGAGGTTTCAGACTTATTAAGATCAAAAGCCATGACAGGTATGCCGGCATTCTTTAACTTTGTATACTCTTCTGATTTTGTAAACTCTGTAGTTACTATAACTGCATCCGGTACTGCCTCTATGATCTTATCTGTTTCAGGCTTATTTTCTGTACCGTATTTTTCTTTTTCACCTGCATTTTCAGGGAATACTGTATCTTCACCTGTCCCCTGTACAACATCTCCCTTTCCCAAAGCAGTCATGGTGTCATACGCTGTTTTGTTCAGCGCGATCACCTTTTCCGCATTCAAAGGAGCCTTAAACTCATTTCCCACGGAGTCAGTGATGATCATTTCCTCTGTTTCAGTATCTTCCTGTACTGTCTCTTCATCCTGCTTTCCTCTTACGTCGGCAGTCGCATTACTTCCGGAATTCGGAATTATAAATCCTAACAAGAAAGCAGCAAGTGCAACCAGCGATATAATGGCTGCCATCATTCCTTTAAAAGATCTACTCATTTCATTCACCCCTTTTTACTTAAGCATTTGATGCATTCTTTTTAAGTGACTCTGCATATTATCCAATTCATCTATACCTTTTACATCTATGGAACCGCCCTGGAAGTCACCCTGACCGTCTCCCGATGTTTCCTCGAGTATTCCCTCAAGTTCCAGATAGCTGTCCTCAAGAAGCTCCTCCAGGCCTTCGTCAGGCTGCCATAAGCCTCTTTTGTTAGCCTCTATGAGACGGCGTTCCACCTCCTCAAGAGCCCATGGATTATTTTCTTTGAAAAATTCATAGTTTTCTTTGTTTTCTATATATGTCCTGGTTATCTCATCAAATACCCAGTCACCTACTTCATCCGTTGTGGCTTCCCAGCCGTATATCCTTCCTATGTTCTTGCTGATATCTCCCGCACCTTTGTATCCGTGTTTCTTCATACCCTCTATCCATTTGGGATTGAACAGCTTTGACTGGACCACGCGGTTTATCTCCTCCGAAAGGGTACGTACGCTGATATTTTCCGCTTCTCTGGAATCTCCGTAATATGCTTTTACTTCTTTTCCCGACAATTCCCTTGCCGCAGCAGTCATACCTCCCTGGGATCCGAAATAGCAGCAGCATCCCAAAAGATCGCTTTCATCGCTCATCACCTTATTGTAGGTAATATCCACATTTTTCAGGCTGGTCTGCAGTTCCTTAAAAGCTTCCTTACCGTAACCGTTGGCTCCGTAGGAATATCCGTTGAAGAAAGTAAATACATCTGCCATTTCAGAGCGGTCCTTCCATGCCGATGCATAAACCTGAAGGGATATACCGTTCAGATATGATCCCGGTCTAGAACCGAAGATGCGGGACATGGCGTCTTCTTCATCCATTCCCTTCTCCACATTTTCAAGCATATGCTTTCTAACATAGTTGTCTTCGGGAGATTCATCAAGCTGAGCTACTGCTCTTATGGCAAGATCCAGTATATCCATACGGTCGCTGAAGTTATCCCTGAGTATACCCGACATCTTTACGGAAATATCTATCCTGGGCCTTTTAAGCTCGCTCAAAGGTATGATCTCAAAATCTTTTACTTTGCCGTTTGTCATCCATACCGGTCTGGCACCTATAAACCACATGAGCTGGGCCATGCCTTCTCCACCGCTCCACAGGATGTCATTGCTCATCCAGTATATGCCGAATGTCTCAGGATATCTGCTCTCCTCCTGTATGAACTTGTCGATAACGGCATCTGCCAGCCTCTGTCCCAGTACCCATGCTGCTTTGGTAGGCACTGTAGCGGGATCTAAGGTGTACATATTGCTTCCCGTAGGGATAACCTCATCCCTTCCTCTGGTAACGGCTCCTCCGGCTCCCGGTCTTAAGAACTCACCTGAAGCTGCTTTTAAAAGATTATCCCGTTCTGTGGAATCCTGCAGCCTGCGATCCAGATCCTTCACCCTTTCCGCAAAAGCGAGAAGATCGGGCAGTGCTTCCCTGTCTTTTATTTTCATCAGACCCATGGTATCAACAGAATCGTCTATGGTCTCTCCTTCCAAAAGACGCTCCGTGACCGTCTTACATATACCCTCAAGATGCTCCAGAAGTGCTCCTGCTGATCTGCCATATTCAGCTATGAATCTGTCAGGATTCTTCATGAGATCCTTAAAATCCAGTCCGTACAGTGAACAGACCAGCTTTCTCAGACCCGGCTTATATCCATTCTCATATCTTAATACCCCGTATAAAAAGTCCGTCTTTCTGCTGCCTTCAGGTATCTCTCCGAAAATGTGAAGTCCATCCTGTATCTGCGTGTTCCTGATAAGGGTGAGCAGTCCGTGAAGCTCCTCTATAATACCATCAATGTTGTCATGGCTTATCTCGCCTTTGATCTGGCTTTTAAGATTACCCGCATTTACCAGGTCTGTTATCTGATGTACAAACTGATGTGCCTGGGCAGGATCAGCGATCTTTGCCAATTCATACTGCTCCACGAGCTGGTCTATCTGCTCCAGTTCCTCATACAGACCGCCACTGGTAAATACAGTCTGCATATGATCCACGATGGTTGCCAGCGCCCTTCGTTTCGCTATGGTACCTTCAGGAGGATTATCCGCGTTATACATATATAACAGCGGCAGTGTCCCTCCACAGATATCGGGGAAGCATGAGTCGGACAGGCCTGTTCCCTTGC
>CACZTF010000204.1 GCA_902784025.1 uncultured Lachnospiraceae bacterium | reverse complement strand
CGGATATCAGCCAAAGGGGAAGTAAATGACATATACTATCACAGTTATGACATTACGGAAAAACTCAGGGAAGCGGACCAGAGAGCAGAAACAGGTGAATATCGGACCAGTCTGGCCTCTTCCGGGATAAAGGTCAGCATTTCTGATGCGGCCTATGACGGCAAGGCACAGGAACCTGAAGTATCCGTGTGTTTCGGAACACAGATACTGGAGCCCGGAACAGATTTCAGGGTATTTTATTACAATAACACAGAACCTGGAGAAGCATATGCAGCTGTGTTTGGGATCGGCAGGTACTGCGGCATGAATATACAGCCGTTTACGATCACCTGAGTATACGCGTGAGGCTGACCCATTTTCCGGGCATTGGCAGGTTATCAGTTCCTGCGTCTTTAAAGAAGCATACCAAAGAGGAAAATATACCTTATGAATTATTTTATTGAGGGATTACAGGGAAGCGGGAAGAGCACCCTTATAGACAGAATCGCAGAGAAGTATCCGGACTGGAGCGTGTTCCGTGAAGGCGACTATTCTCCGGTGGAATTGGCATGGTGTGCTTATGTCACGGAAGAGGAATACCGTTCAGTGCTTGATAAATACAGGGGTATACGCACGTTGATAGAAGAGAAAAGCCATGCCGAAAATGATCATAGGATCATATGCTATACACAGGTGATCACTGATATCCCCGGATTTCACAAAGACCTGGAACAATATGAAGTATATAACGGACGTCGTTCTTTTGGTGACTTTAAGGAGATCGTTTTTTCCAGATATAAGTGCTGGAATGGTAACAATATGATTTTCGAATGCGCGCTTTTTCAGAATATCATAGAGGATATGATCCTTTACCGCAATGCATCAGATCAGGAAATAATGGAATTTTATACCGAATTACGGGAAATACTAAGAGAAAGGGATTTTCGTATTCTGTATCTGGAGACGGATGATATAGCAGACAGCATTGGAGTCATAAGAAAGGAACGCTCGGATGATAAGGGGAATGAAATGTGGTTTCCGCTTATGCTGGAGTATTTTGACAGATCTCCCTATGCCATGAAAAGAGGTATATCCGGCGAAGAAGAGCTGCTTAAACATCTGGCTCACAGACAGGAACTGGAACTTCAAATATGCAGGGAGATTTTTCCGGATAAGGTTTCCGTTTTACGATCTAAAAAATATACAGACAAAGATATATAGAACGAAAATCTGTTACTTAAGATCAGCCGGCATTTTATAAAAACCTATGGAACACTGGATTGAACCGGTACTTAGGAGTTTATTTTATAAGTGGTACACTATAATTCGACTGCATAAAGAGTATCGAATACGATTTATGCTATAGGGAGATGGTTTGGGTGATTACCTTTTTTAAAGATGCAATGTGCTTAAATGGGTATTTTTGTGATAGTTCGATCCACAATTTGCAGCAGATATTCGATGAAGCAAATAATAAAATACTAAATAAAGAGGAAATAGCATATCTTAACAAGCAGCTATTATCGATTTTGCAGCAGGAGATGTCTCGTGGGTTAACTCTTTGGGAGGTTTCTGCTGCCGGGCATAATCATATTTTTATATCTTCTGATATTTGTGTTTTGCTGAATATATATGGCGGTTGTGTACTGCTGTCAAATTGGCTTTTTTTCGATGGAGAGCTGACTGTTTTAAATTTTCACTGGATCGAGAAAGATAACCTTGTTGTTTTTGACGTCTATAATATTGTACATCGTAAGCTGCAAAAATGTGTATGCCATTATTCAAATGATAATGATCAGTTCATTATCTTTAGCCCTTTTGAGAAAAAAAGCCTTGTCATATAGACAAACAGGGTAATAATACCGTAAAATTGAAGATATTTTTGAAAAGCAACTTCAGGTTGCGGGAATGCAAACAGAAGTTGGTAGAAAAAACAAGGCTCTGGCTTTACACTCTCATCATCTTTATAAGGAGGATGATATTATGAACTTTGGAAAAAACCTGCAGACGCTTCGCAAGAAGAATCAGCTCTCACAGGAAGGTCTGGCAGAAATGCTGGGTGTAAGCAGACAGGCTGTGTCAAAATGGGAGCTGGGAGAAGGGTATCCGGAAGTTGACAAACTTTTGATCCTGGCGAAAAAGTTGAATGTTTCATTGGGCAGCTTACTGGGAGAAGAAAACACGCCGATCGTTTCCGAAAACGGTAAACCTTCGGATATGATCAGGATTATCTCACCGAATGAAGGGGTGATGGTCCGTGTTTCACAGGTGACTCGTTCGCAGCCGTTTAAGGGTCTCAAAAACAGT
>CACZTF010000203.1 GCA_902784025.1 uncultured Lachnospiraceae bacterium | reverse complement strand
CAGCAAAAGGTTCTCAAGCAGATCCTTATTCCCTCCGTAACTGGAATATATCCCCCACTTAAGCTGTGTTCCGAAATTCTCAAAAAACTGTTCGTACTTTTCTCTTTCATCAGAGAGCATTTTTGAAAGCTCGTTTGCTATCTTCTTTTCCAGGGCCTTTGCTATTATCTTAAGCTGTCTGTCGTGCTGCAGCATCTCTCTGGAAATATTCAGTGAAAGATCTGAACTGTCCACAAGCCCCCGGACAAAGCTGAAATGATCAGGTAACAGGTCCTTACACTTATCCATTATCATTACTCCGCTGGAATAAAGCTGAAGTCCCTTTTCAAAATCTTTGCTGTAATAATCAAAGGGTGCACGTGACGGTATGAAGAGCAGCGCTATATACTCGGAAGTACCCTCTGCTTTCTGTCTGATTATCTTAAGAGGATCCTCGAAGTCAAAAAACTTATCCTTGTAAAATCCCGAATACTCCTCCTGTGTAACGTCCGAAACTTCTTTTTTCCATATAGGTATCATGCTGTTGAGAGTCTCATCTTCGGATATCTTTTCGTACTCATCCTCAGTTCCCTCTTTCAGACGTTCATGCTCAACTATCATACGTATAGGATAACGGATATAATCACTATACTTTCTCACGAGATTTCTTAAGGTATACTCCTCTAAGTAATCTGAATATTTATCATCCTCTGTATCCGCTTTCAGATGTAATACTATCTGTGTTCCTGCTTCTTCTTTTTCACAGGCATCCAGAGTATATCCGTCAGCTCCCTCGCTTTCCCACTTATATGCTTCATCCGATCCGTAAGCTTTACTGATCACCGTTATCTTATCGGCCACCATAAAGGCAGAATAAAAGCCCACGCCGAACTGACCTATGATATCTATCCCGCTGTCTTTTTCATCACCTGCATTTTCAGGCGCATTTTTAAACTCAAAGGAACCGCTTTTTGCAATGGTTCCGAGATTTTTCTCAAGCTCGTCCTTTGTCATTCCGCATCCGTTGTCAGTGACCGTAAGTGTTCCCGCATCCTTATCAGGGGTTAATCTGATCTCGTATTCATCACTTTTTACAGTTACCGAATCATCAGTAAGAGATCTGAAATGCAGCTTATCTATGGCATCTGAAGCATTTGAGATCAACTCCCTTAAAAATATTTCCTTATGTGTATATATGGAATGAACCATCATATCCAGTAGTTTTTTTGATTCTGTTTTGAATTGTTTCTTAGCCATTTTTTTCTCCTGTTCTGTTAATATCCGATAATGTATCGTTTGCCGTAAGAATAAAATATACTCTTATCGCTTTCCCTCGTCAACCTCTTTCCTCAAGATCAGTTTTTATGGCTTCCAGATAATGTACTGCCACTCCTTCGCAGGATCTGACCTTGTATCTTTTGTCTATCTCATCATAACAAAAACTCTTTTTTCCTCCGCTTTCAGCTCTTTCCCAAAATCTTAAGATATCACGAAAGGGTATATAGTAAATCTCATCTTTTTTTGTAAAATGCAGGATTATGAAGGACACTCCGTTCTGTTTTTCAAAATCTTCCATAAAACTGATCTGATGCTCATGTATATTCCTGATCGTAAATCTGTCAGACGCGCACTCCTTAGCATCAAAACATACAGGAACCCCCTGTACTGCTCCTATATAATCTACAGTACTTTTTTGATCAAAATAGGCAAGGGTTATATGCCCCTTTTCCTTATCCATCCGCATCGGCTTAATAGGAGTCGGAACCTTCTGTATGAGAGCTACGCCTGCCATACGGTATTTTTCATTACTGATATTGATCAGATCTTCGAGAGCAGATCCCCGAAGACCTCTTGTATTCCATGTACCCATAATCCCTCACCTTTCATGAGATTCTCTGTTTGTTCAGGTATCTCTGCAAAAAAAACACCTTTTCCGGGAATAAAGAGCATAAATGCGTGCAAAAGCTGATATTCCACACCATACAGATCTTTATAATAGTCATTGAAGGCTCTGTCACCATATTTATGGTCCCCCAGAAGAGGGAATCCCGCCTCTGCCAGATGTGCCCTTATCTGATGTGTCTTTCCGGTCATCAGCCTTACTGCACATACTGTGGCTCTGCCATTTGATCTGATCGGATGTACCAAAGTCTGTACCGGAACATTTCCCTTTATGAAATATTCCTCCGGAAATCCCGTGTCTGATGATGACAAAGTCTGTTCATCATCTTTGTTACAGTCTTTTTTGCCGGTATCACTTTTCTTCCCTGAACCCACCAGCTTTATACGTACCTTGTTTCCGTGTGAAGCCCTGTACCACAGACCGTTGAGCATAAGAGTGTCATCCGGGACCCCTTTTACCGTACACAGATAAAATTTTTCAAATTTCCGGTCCTTAAAGCCTTCTGACAGGAATTTCAGACCTTTTACAGTTTTTCCGGCTGCTATGATACCGCTTGTATTCCGGTCCAGCCTGTTTGTCACCGCAGGTCTGAAGGTCATTGCGTCCCCGGGATCATATTCCCCGTTTTTTTCAAGATGATCCGTGATCAGCTCCACCATGCTGACGTCTTTCCTGTCTGCTTTTTGGGAAAGGATGCCTGCAGGTTTATTACAAAGTATGATATCATCATCTTCATAAATGATCTGCTTTTCAGCAAGTCTCAAATTATCCGTCTTTTTCCGGTAAACAGATCCTTCCATGGTCATTTCCGTAAGGTTTTCTGTGTTATCCTTTCTCTCGTAAGCACCTGAAAACTTTTCATAGGTTTCATCACTGAAAAAAATATTGATCTTGTCTCCGTCTTTGAGTTCCTCACTCCCGGACGCTTTTTTTCCGTTCAGCGTTATGTTCTTTTTCCGGAGCATCTTATATAAAAAGTTCATCTTTGCTGCCGGCAACAGTTTATTCAGCATACGAAGAAGCTTTGTACCTTCGTTATGACTATTTATGATGATTTCTTTCATGTCTTTACTATAGTTCTCCGGCTTTATTGCCTTAATATCAAATGATGGGATGCCGTATCATTCAGGTTCTTCTCCATCCGGGAAGATATCTGTTTTTCATATTCATACCGGAAAGCCTGCCCCATCCCAAAGGAAAGCCGTCCACACTGAACAGAACCGTACATTTTTCCGGAAGATCATCTGAAACGCCTTCATCCTCCCCGGAAAAAACTATACCTTCTCCCCTTAGATATTTTTCTACCCGCATATCTGATGCCGGCAGGCTTATGCTGTAAGGATACTCATTCTTTTTAAGATGCATAGCCAATGCCTGTGAGGGTTCAAATCTGTTTTTCTTTTCTTCCCCCAGGAACAGTCCGTTTCTTATATATCTTATGCTGTTGTTTCCCGACCCGGGGAAAAAAGCCCGTCCGGGCAGGTAATAAACTTTACCGTTACTCACCCTGAGCCTTTCATATGAAATTTCTTTCTTTATCAGTGAAAGGAAATGCTTTGTTTCGGGTGATATCCTGTTTTCATTTCCGCTCTTTGACCGGTTATCTGATGAAACGGTCAGGATTTCATTTTGAAGGCATCCTTTTTTCTTAATTAGAGCCAGAAAATGCCCCTCGCCATCCAGTGCAAAAGGAAAGAGCCTTGCACATCTTTCCAAATGCCATTTTTTTTCTTCATCAGACTCCGTGATGCCGGGCCTGAACCCATGTACCTTTGGTATATCCTCAAGTTCCAGCTCCGGATTGTTTTCCAGAAGATGTATGATAACCTCTTCATTCTCATATCTGTTAAATGTACAGGTAGAATAAAGCATGTATCCTCCCGGCTTCAGGAGCTGTGCCATAAAACCGGTGATCTCTTTTTGTATTTTTGAAAAATGATCCGGTCCGTTTTGTTCCCATGCGCTTATCAGTTTAGGATCCTTTCGGAACATACCCTCCCCCGAACAAGGGGCATCAATAAGTATCTTATCAGGTCTGATGTCAGCCAGTTCATTAATACGATAAGCCTCTTCAGAAATGACCGTTACTTCACTAAAACCAAAAAGCTCTATATTTTTCAAAAGAGCAGCTGCCCTTGAAGCACTGACATCATTTGAAACAAGGAGTCCCTTTTTAAAAATATTCTGTCCCAGTTTTGTAGACTTCCCTCCCGGAGCTGCACACAGGTCCAGCACTGTATCGCCCTCATTTACCTTAAGTACGGAGGCGGGAGCCATGGCACTTGGCTCCTGGAGATAAAAAAGTCCTGCATGATAATACGGGTGCAGAGCCGGCCTTTCGTTCTCATCATAGTAGAAGCCGTCATCAGTCCATGGTACCGGATCCAGCTTAAAAGGGACTATCTCTAAAAAATCAGAAACACTTATCTTGGAAGTATTGACTCTCAAACCAAAAAAACGCGACTTTAAAAGACTTTTCTCATAAAGAGAAAAGTCTTTTTTCAGAAGCCGCTTCATATATTCCGTATATCTATCCGGAAGCCTCATTATTCCTCGTTGTCGTAGGAATCCCTAAGGAATACCTCTCCCTCCTCTTCTGCATCATCAATACGCTCAAATCCTTCTCCGGGAAGTTCATCTTCAACGGCAGGCTCTTCCGCAGCATTCGGATCCGTTTCCTGTCTGTCTCTTAAGATCCGTTCTTCAACAGCTTTCAGGTTATTAATGAGAGCAGCATGTCTGTTTTCCTGCTCTGCTATGGCATCCTGGACAAGACCCTGCAGTTCTGAAAGAGTGTCATCTGCATAAGTGATTATACCTCTGCGATAGTTGTCCACTTCTTCCTGAGCCTCGCTTTTCAGTCTTGCAGCGTCTTCATTTGCTATACCTATGACTTCTTTGGCTTCAGCCTGCGCCTGCTGCATGATGGAATGCTCATCGATCATCTTCTGGGCATTCTTCTTAGCCTCGGCAATGATAGCATTTGACTGGCTTTTTGCATCTGCAAGGATCATATCCTTCTGACTGATGATCTTTTGGTATTTTTTTATCTCTTCAGGAGTAGAAAGCTTAAGTTCATCCAAAAAATCCTCAATAGCCGCTCTTTCACATATGATCTTTCCGCTGCCACCGAAAGTAGGGCTCTTACACTCGCTTATGTAACTCTGTAAATCCTCGATTATCTGCTCTATCTTACTCATTGTAAACCTCCCAAAGATGTATATATATTGCTAATGATCATTATTTATTATTATCGCTGTTTAAAAGCTTTTTTCTTATCCTGTCTTCTATGGACTCCGGTACGAATTTTGAAATATCTCCACCGTAAGATGCTATTTCCCTTACGATGCTGGATGACAGATATGCATATTGCAGATCAGTCGTAAAAAATATGGTGTCTATCTCCGCATCCATAACACGGTTGGTCTGGGACATCAATAACTCATACTCAAAATCAGTAACAGCCCGGAGTCCCCTGACTATCACTTTCACGTTATTTTCTTTTGCAAAGTTCACCAAAAGGCCTGAAAAACTCATTATTTCTACATTTTTCATGTCTTTAGTGACTTCCTTTAACATATTAACACGTTCATCAACTGAAAACAACGGTGTTTTTCCATTGTTTTTCAGAACTGCCACGATCAGGTGGTCCATTACGGCTGCAGCCCTCTTGATTATGTCTATATGTCCATAGGTTACCGGATCAAAGCTTCCCGGATATATACCCGAATCCATAATATCTCCTTAATATCAAATCTTTGCGTATCTTATTTCAGTCTGTTATACTGAAGTATCATTATCCTTCCGGAAGAATAAATGTCTGTTATTTCTGTATTTTTTTATCCTGAACAGCTTAAATCCGGAGATCACATCCCCTTCATTAAATTCATCACTCAGATCCTCCTCTGCAACGACCAGAGTTTCAGCATCAGCTATACCGGAACGTCCTATCGCCTTGAGCACCTGGGGAACATATCCCTTTCCGTATGGCGGATCCATAAAGATCACATCAAAGATCTCCCTTCCCGAAAGTTCATATATTGCCTCACCGACGTCACGCTTCAAAACTGTTGCTTTATCATCCAAATGTGTGAATCTGAGATTATCCTCCGTTACCTCGCAGGCTTCTTTTGACTTGTCTGCAAAAACTGCCTTTTCGGCACCGCGGCTCAGGGCTTCTATACCTATAGCGCCTGCACCGCAAAAAAGGTCAAGAAAACAACAGCCCGGAAGCTCCGGAATCAATATGTTAAAAAGAGTTTCTTTTATCCTGTCAGTAGTGGGTCGGACGCTGTCTGACTTAACTGTCTTGAGCGGTAATGATCTTGCACTGCCTGCTATGACACGCATAGATATCCTCCTGTTTTTTCAGATCGTATTATCTTATCCGGTACGACCATTATCCTTAACTTGCCCACGTTACATCTTTTGACTCTGCAACTTTATCGCGGATCATAAGATCATGTACTGCGGATGCCGGGTCCTTGCCTTCAAAAAGAACCTTGTTCACCTCAGTCACTATAGGCATCTCTACACCATATTTGTCTGCAAGTTTTTTTGCTGCTTTGGCCGCATATACGCCTTCTACGACCATAGATATCTCATCGACTGCTTCCTTAAGACTCTTGCCCTGACCTATGAGTATACCGGCTCTTCTGTTCCTGGAATGCATGCTCGCACACGTAACGATCAGGTCTCCTATGCCCGTAAGACCGGCAAATGTGGAAGGATTAGCTCCCATGGCCACGCCAAGCCTGGATATCTCCGCTATACCTCTGGTTATAAGTGCAGCTTTTGTATTATCTCCGTATCCCAGACCGTCTGCTATACCCGAAGCGAGAGCTATGATATTTTTAAGTGCTCCGCCCAGTGAGATGCCCAGTACATCCGGGTTTATATATACCCGGAAATCATCAGACATGAAAAGATTTTGGAGAAACAAAGCTGTCTGCTTATTCCTTGAACCTATAACACATGTGGTAGGCATATGCCTTCCCACTTCCTCTGCATGACTCGGACCTGAAAGGACTGCTGTCTCTGCCTGGGGGATCTCATCCTTTATTATCTCTTCAAGCATAAGAAGCGTATCATCTTCTATACCCTTTCCCACAGAAACTATGATCTGTCCTTCATCAATAAACGGCCCCATCTTGCGGGCTGTCTCTCTTGTATACGGAGATGCAACACTGAAAACGATACAATCTGCACCTTTTACGGCTTCCTCTATATCCATGGTGTATTTTATACGATCCGGAAGCTTCACCCCCGGAAGCGCCGATCTGTTCTCATGATCATTGACAAGCTCCCTGTACTTCTTTTCTGTCATACTGCAAAAAGTTACATCATTTCCCTTATCAGCAAGAAGTACACCCAGCGCCGTCCCCCAGCTTCCAGTTCCTATAACGCTTATCTTAAAAGCTTTATCATTCATCAGCATCTGACTCCCTGTAGCGAACATAACACTGCTTTTCGGCATCCCAGATATATTTTCTCTTTGCAGCTGTTCTTCCGGTGGCTTCGAGCTCATCTGTCTGTATCCTGCGTACGGGAGAATCGTTGTGATCAAACACTTCTGAACTTCCGGTATCAGTATCAAATGAAGGATCTGAAATGCCGTCATCAGAACCTTTTGCAGAAAAGCCCTGTTCTCCGTTCCGGTCGTGACCGGAAAAAGCATCTGTTTCCGCAGTCACTTCAAAGTCATCATGATCATAATACTCTTTATCATCTTCCGCAGCGGACTCTTCGGTATAATACCTGCTGATATCATCATCCTGCTCTGTATCATCATAGTATCTTCTCTTAGCCCCTTTTCCTGATGAGGTTCCCCTGTCATCATTACTGTCTGATAATGCTTCTTTTTCACGTACTCTCCCGGACTGTCCGGAATGCGGCTTCTTTTCTCCGAACCTTCTTTCGTTTCCGTCAAGGAGCCGTTCTATGTTCCCCAGGTGCCGCTGATAGCAAAGCGCAGTTATTATTATCACGAGACATATTCCCTGAGCCAGCTCTCCTCCCCTCAGCTGTGTATTTCCGCTTCCGCTCCATATGATGAATTCCACCATAAACTCCGTGACAAGGACCAGCGAAGCAAGGGAAGCATAACGCGTAAGGATCAGAACACCGAAAAATGTAATGACCCCTACCAGAGTCATAACCCATAAAGCATTCGGCTGGAAAAATAAAGAAATGATCACGCCTGCTGTGGTAGCTACACCCTTTCCTCCCTTAAATCCCATGAAAAAAGGGAAGTTATGACCTATTATGGTCCCCAGACCACTGTATAAAAAGATAAGCGTGGTAGGCATTCCCGTTCCTCTGAAGATCAGCCAGCATATGAGTGCGGATAAAAATACCTTTAAAACATCTCCTGCCGCAGTTATTATCCCTGCTTTTCTGCCCATGGTACGCATCGCATTGGATGTTCCCGCATTACCGCTTCCGAGATTCCTAATATCAATATTTTGCCGTTTCCCGTACCAATAAGAGGTCTGTATCAGAGCCCCTATAAAATATCCTATTATCAGACTGAATATCTGAGCCATTATCCTTTTTCTCCCCGTTCTCGGTAAAGTAATACTATATCAGTTCCCCTGAATCCGAAAACCTCCCGCAGCCTGTTTTCCAAAAATCTGGTGTAGGAAAAATGGGTAAGCTGCCTGTCATTAACAAATAATACAAATGTCGGAGGTTTTACCGAAACCTGAGTCATATAATAAATACGCAGCTTTTTTCCTTTATCCTGAGGCGGCGGCTGTACCGTAAGGGCTCTTGTAAGGATCTCATTGCATACTCCCGTAGGAACCCTGACCGTCCGGCTTTCGGAAACAATATCTATAAGCTTAAAAAATTTATCAAGACGTTGTCCTGTCAATGCGGAAATAAATATCATTTCTGCGTAAGGCACAAATGAAAGAACTGACTTTATCTCATCCGTCATCTCTTTCATGGTTTTGTCGGTCTTATCCGAAACAGCATCCCACTTGTTCACTGCAATGATGACACCCTTACCGCGGTCATGAGCCAGTCCGGCTATCTTTGCATCCTGCTCGGATACCCCTTCCGTCGCATCTATCATTATCACGGCTATATCACAGCGCTCAACGGCAGCAAGGGTTCTTATGACACTGAACCTTTCTATTTCTTCTTTTACCTTGCTTTTGCGTCTGAGTCCTGCAGTATCGATAAAAGTATAATCCTTTTTGTTATACTTCACTTGTGAATCCAATGCATCTCTTGTAGTGCCGGCTATATCGGACACTATCATGCGGCTCTGTCCCAAAAGCTTGTTTATAAGTGAAGACTTGCCGACATTAGGCTTTCCCACAACAGCGATCTTAGGTATATCGTCCTCTTCTTCTCCTTCGTCACCTTCAGGAAAAAAAGAGATGACGGCATCCAGAAGATCTCCTATGCCTGTCTTTGAAGAAGCTGAAACAGGATATGGTTCTCCCATACCGAGATTATAAAACTCATATACATCTGCCTGCTGTTTTTCATAATTATCGACTTTGTTCACCGTCAGCAGACAGGGTTTACCGGATCTTCTGAGCATGGATGCGACCTTATCGTCAGCATCCGTAGCCCCCTGTCTTACATCCGTCACAAATATGATAACATCTGCTGTTTCTATGGCAATCTGTGCCTGGGCTCTCATATCCGTAAGGATAGCATCCCTGCTCTCCGGTTCTATTCCGCCCGTATCAACAAGGGTAAATGTCCTTCCGGCCCAGTCGGTCTGTGCATAAATCCTGTCCCTTGTAACACCCGGGGTATCCTGCACAATGGAAATACGCTCGCCGATAAGACCATTAAAAAGCGTGGATTTTCCGACATTCGGTCTTCCTACTATAGCTACTATAGGTAAAACAGGCCTGTTCATCTTCTCCTCCGCTTTTATCACTAAAAAAAATTACATACTTAGTCATTATATATCAATCTCCGTCAAAAATCCATAATTTTTTTCTGTCTTACCGAGTGTTAAAAATTGCAAAAGTTAATTCCACCTCTCAATACCCAGATGGAATTTACCTCTGCATAAATGGAATTTAATCATT